>JAMFRX010000454.1 GCA_026224995.1 Puia dinghuensis | reverse complement strand
GGCTTCCAGCTTATTTTCGGCTCGCTGCTGCCAGTACATGCTCAACAGCTGGTAACCGTACCAGTTGAAAAAGAGGACACCTATAAGCAGTATGGTAGCAAAGCGTTTCAAGCAAACACAAGATAGGAATATTTTTAATGTGGGGGAATATTTTTTGCAATCGGCGGTTGCCCCGTCATCGGATGAGCATCACGGTGCCTCTTTGCATTCGTTCCTGCTCCCCGAACAATTTATAGACGCAGACCCAGACATATACGCCCGCCGGCTGTTGTCTTCCCCCCGTCGTCCCATCCCATCCCCCGGAGGGGCTGCTGGTCTCGAATAGCTGCCTGCCCCAACGGTCGTAAACGGAAAACCGGAAGGTGCTGGCCGCCCCGGCAAATACAGGCCGGAAGAGGTCATTCCGCCCATCGTTATTGGGTGAAAAAGCAGAGGGCAGGTAAACATACTGCGGACAGGTAGAGTCCTTGATGGTCGTCGAATCCGTTCCGACGCAGCCATTGCTGTCTATTACCTGGAGCGTATAGATGCCGGGATTGATCACCGCTATCGACGAAGTCGTCTGGCCGGTGCTCCACAGGTATTGGTCGAACTCCCTTTTAGAGCTCACTGGTATCGTGCTATAATTACATTTAGTCGTATCGGGCGGCAGGTAATTGTTTGCTACCTTCGGCGGCACCACAAAAGGCAGGGAAGCCGGCAGTCCTATAGGCGTATTGCAAAGGTCCAGCAGCGTGCTACCGTTCGTTCCATACTGCGCGCTGACCGTATAATTGCCCAGCGGAACAGGAGCGGAAAAATGGACGACCACCCGGGAAGTATAGCCGCTTGCACCCGAGCAATTAACCCCGGCGGCGCTTACCACCGTCACGCCGGGAATCGAAAAATTGCTGCCGTCTGCCGCTATGGAGCTGCAGAGCACCGGCTTACTGAGCTGTATGGTCAGGGAGTCGTCGCTGCACTGCTTGACGATGCTCTCCAGCGCCGGCGGGACGTTGTTCACAAAGGTGGCCGTGGAAGCGGTAAAGTCGATCGTAAAGCCTGAGCTCGGGCCAGGGTTGTCGTCATGTCCAAAGTTATTGATCATGATCAGGTAGGTCTCCCCCGGCTGCACATCGATGCTTTCGGCGAAGGGCTCGCCATAAAAGCCCCCCGGTACGCTGGTCATCTTGCTGGTGTCGCTAAGCCCCACAATACCAAGGGCATTGCTGCCAGAGCTGTCGTTATTGAAATTGCATCGCACTACATTAGCGGAGGACAACCGGTTGCAGTCAGTATGCGTCACGTCTACGACCGCAAAATCATAATCGTCCAACGTGTCCTTAGGAATGATGCTGAATGCCAGTTTACCTGCCGTGGCGATCGTGATCTTCATCCACATGGAATTGTCCTCCCCGGACTCGCAAGGCGTTTCGGTAAGGTCATTCACCAACCCCTGTCCCTGATAGCTGTAAGGTGTGAAAAAAGTCCCGCCGCACAGATTGATCGCATTGCAGGCATCCTGCTCGGGCTGGTCGGGGGGAAGCAGGATCTGCGAAAAGCCATGCAGGGTTGACAACAGGCACGCTGCCAGGACAGGTATTATTAACAAAAATGTCTTCTTAGTCATAACGCTCCGGGCGTTTAAATTAATGATTTTTAAGCTATCCGCCCACGGCTTAACAACCAAACTAACGTTCATTAGCTTTTTTGTGTATTTTTGCTTGCTTGCCAAATACTTGCACTATGAGCTATACTCCGCTTCATAAGGTTCGGCTGGTCACCGCCGCAGCCCTTTTCGACGGGCACGACGCCGCCATCAACATCATGCGCAGGATCTTACAGTCCAAGGGGGCGGAGATCATCCATCTTGGACACAACCGCTCCGTGGCAGAGATAGTGGAATGCGCCATCGAAGAAGATGTGCAGGGCATCGCCATCACCTCCTACCAGGGCGGGCATATCGAATTCTTCAAGTACATGAAAGACCTGCTGGTAGAAAGCGGCTGCGGTCATATCCGCCTCTTCGGCGGCGGCGGCGGCACCATACTGCCGCAGGAGATAGAGGAATTGCATAGCTATGGCATCACCCGCATCTATTCGCCTGATGACGGTAGACGCATGGGCCTCGAAGGGATGATCGAAGATGTGATCCGCCAATGTGATTTTGCGCTGAATGGCGACCCCGGCAGCTTCCGCGGCGGACCTGCCCTGGGCGAATGGCGGGACATCCGCAAGATCGCGCGCGCTATCTCCAATGCAGAGAATGGGTCGGAAGTCGGACGGGCGCCCAAGTCAGTGGGGCGCCAACAGTCCGACGGGGGGGCCAACGCGCCACCGACAGCAACCCCCTCCATCCCCGTGGTCGGCATCACCGGCACCGGCGGCGCCGGCAAATCCTCCGTGACCGACGAGCTCGTCCGGCGTTATCTAAACAGCTTTTCCGACAAGACCATCGCCGTCATTTCGGTAGACCCTTCGAAGAAGAAGACCGGCGGCGCCCTGCTGGGCGACCGAATCCGGATGAATGCCATCGCCGGCCCGCGGAGCTATATGCGGAGCCTCGCCACCCGCGACAGCGACAGGGCCCTAAGCCCCCATGTGCAGGAAGCCATCGACATCTGTAAGGCTGAAGCCTACGACCTTATCATCGTAGAGTCGGCGGGCGTAGGACAAAGCGATGCCTCCATCCTGGACCATGCCGACGTCAGCGTGTACGTAATGACGCCGGAATACGGCGCAGCCTCGCAGCTGGAGAAGATCAACATGCTCGACTATGCCGACCTCATCGTGCT
>JAMFRX010000453.1 GCA_026224995.1 Puia dinghuensis | reverse complement strand
TTTGAGTCGATATAGGGTTTATTCTTATCGATGATCTGTTGCAGGTTATTGACGGAACCCGCAGAATCGAGGCCGTCCGCCGGAGTATTGACCGTATAATCCAGCAGGTGATCGATGGTGGTGGTGGCGACGTGCATGCGGGTGTCGGAAGAGGCGTAGTAAATAAAGACTTTGCCATCATCCTCGGCAATCCAGCCATTAGAGAATACGACGTTGGAGACATCCCCTACCCGTTCTTCACCAATAGGCGCAATCAGGTAACCACTGGGTTTGTAGATGACCCGGGTGAGGTCTTTCAGGTCTGTCATAAAAGTATAGAGCGTATAGCGCAGCCCCGCGGCGGTATTGCGGACGCCATGGGCAAGGTGAAGCCAGCCAAGGCGGGTTTTTATGGGTTCCGGACCCAGGCCGTTCTTTCCCTCGTTGATGGTATGATACCGCCGGGGGTCGATGATGGTTTCGTTTTTCACTATGGCATGCGTTATCGAATCGGAGAGGCCGAAGCCTACGCCGCCGCCGGTGCCGGTGTTGATGAAACCGTCCTGAGGCCGGGTATAGAAGGCATATTTCCCATTGACGAATTCGGGGTGGAGGACTACGTTGCGTTGTTGCGGGGATAAGGTCTGGAGGTCGGCCAGCCTTTCCCAGGATACCAGGTCGTGGGTGCGGGCGATGCCGCATTGCGCCACTGCTGCCGACTGGTCGGATGGCGGGGCGTCGGGGTCTCTGCTTTCGGTACAGAACAGGCCATAGATCCAGCCGTCCTGGTGGCGGGTAAGGCGGACGTCATAGATATTTGTCTCTGGGCCACCGGAGCCGGGCATGTGCACGGGTGAGTCCCAGAATTTAAAGTTGTCGATGCCGTTGGGGCTTTCTGCGATGGCAAAAAAGGATTTGCGGTCCCAGCCTTCCATTCTTACCATGAGGGCATAGCCGTCATTCCATTTGATGGCGCCGGCGTTAAAGACCCCGTTGATGCCGAATCGTTCCATCAGGAAGGGGTTAGCCTGTTCGTCCAGATCATAGCGCCAGAAGAGGGGGGCGTGCGCTGCAGTCAATACCGGGTGCTTGTAACGGAAGAAAATGCCGTTACCTGGTGTACGTGGCTCGTTGGGTCTTCGGATCAGCTCGGAGTGATCTTCGTTGAGCTGTGATAGTCTTTCACTAAAAGTGTTTTTCATTCGAGGTCAGTTTAAATTAAACAATCAATACTCATTGAGTCTGTCCCACCAGGTTCTTTTAAGTATGAGGATGATGCCGAGCAAAAGCAAGGTGTTGAAGAGCAGCGGCATCTTTAGCTCTAATACGATGTACATAGGCAGCAGGGTCAGGCAGACCTGGCCGACGATGCCCAGAACGATATTGAACATATTTCGGCGGAAATTCCTGTTAGCAATGAATTGAGGGTCTTCTTCGAGGACCTTGAGGTGGACTGGCTTCCACCATCCCCAGGGTCTTACGGTACGGTAAAACGATTTCAGGGTTTCGATATCCGTAGGCGGGCAGGCATAGGAGCCGATCACTGATCCCGCCATCGACAGCAGGAACAGCACCGGCCAGTAGTAAAGATCCAGGCCATGCAGGACGCCCTTGTACTTCAGGAAGGCCAGGGCGATCGCCGGAAGGATGCCGGCCAGCATACCCCAGAAATAGCCGTTGGCGTTGAAGCGCCACCAATGCCATTTCAGAACGTTGGCGGCGGCATAGCCGCCATAGAGGCCCGATACGATCCACTGCAGGATAGTATTGACGTCCTGAATGAACAGGCCCAGCACGATGCCTATGATGACGACGCCTATACCGGCGAGGTAGTTCATGGAGATGGTCTTACGATTGGAGGCGTTGGGGTTGACATACTTGAGATAGATATCGTTGACGAGGTAGGCCTGCGCGGCGTTGAGCGTACCTGAGAAGGTGCCCATGAAGGCCCCCAGCAAGCCGGTGAGGACGAGGCCCATGAGGCCAACGGGCAGGAAGCTGTTGATCGTAGCCGGCAGTATCTTCTCGAAGTCCGTGCCGCTGGTTGTCCGGAGGTCGCCGCTGATGTTGCCATAGTAGAGCAGGGCCAGGACGGTGAGGCCGATGATCAGCGAATAGCGGATGGGCAGGAGGATGATGGACACGAAGCCGCTCATCTTGCTGGCTTCCTGCGGGCTGCGGGTGCTCAGCACTTTTTGCATATCGTAGTTGGGCGCCGGGCCGGCAAGGCTTGCAAAGACCCCTTTGAACAGCATCATCATAAAGAAGAGGCCGAATAGGGAGAAGCCGTCATCCTGGATCTTTTTGTTGGCGTCGTCCACCAGTCCCTTCCAATCCAGGTGCAGCCGCCAGCCGAAGAAGGGGTCGAGCCAGCCGTTGGGCACATGCAGCGCCTGTCCGTGCTGATGGAGGCGGTACATGGCGATGCCGCCGATGCTGAGGCAGGCCACGGTCATGATCACATATTTGATGATATCCCCCAGGACGATGCTGTGCATTCCGCCGAGGATAGAGTAGAAGGTGGCGAAAAGGGTGAAGACGATACCGTAGAAGTGCGGCACATAGGCAGGCGGCACGTTGAAGGGGATATATTGGTGGATGGAGCTCCAGGGAATAAAGATCTGCATGAACTTGCCCAGGCCTACGAAGCCATAGGCCATGAACCCGAGACAGCTGAGAAGGGCGAAGGCCACTACGATGTTGTGCGAAGCGCGGACTCCCGGTCCCGACCGACCGAAGCGGGTAGCCAGCCATTCGGCCCCTGTAGTCGCGTTGGAGCGTCTGAGCCAGCGGGAGAGGTACATCATGAGAAAGACCTGGTTGAAGACGGGCCAGAGCCAGGGGATCCAGATACTCTTCATCCCGTAGATAAAGCAAAGGCTGACCATCCACATAGTTCCGGAGATATCGAACATGTCGGAGGCATCGCTGAGACCAAGCATATACCAGGGCAGGGACTTTCCGCCCATAAGGTAGTTGAGCTGATTCTTCCGCGCTTTTTTACGCAACACCCAGCCGATCACGACCATGGTGATCAGGTAAGCGATGATTATGGCAAGATCCGCTAGTTGTAATTTCATTACAGTAAAATAGCAATTTTACGCGCAGCGGGTCGAAGATAGGGATCAACCTATCACTAATACTACTACTATTTTATCCCAAAATTGCTCTTTTCCTATTGTTGTCATCCGGCAAAAAGCACAAGAAATTGATATGCAGTGCTTTATCAAATAAATAGAGATACTCATTCCCCTTATACTATTTTATCCCATCTTTGTCAGAATTTGACGATTGCCGAAGGTTTGTATTTTTTTACTTTATCTTAAATGACCAAGCCATATGAGTACAAACATCATCCGTGAGATCACGCCGTTGACCCAAAATGACTGTTTTACCATTTTCTCCAGGGTCAAAAGGGAATTTACTTTTCCACTGCATTATCATGAAGAGCTGGAATTGAATCTTATTATCAATGCGAAGGGTGCGAGACGTATTGTGGGCGACCATATAGATGCTATCGAAGACCTGGAGCTGGTGCTGGTAGGGCCCAATCTTTACCATGCCTGGTTTACTCATCAGTGTAAGAGCGAGGAGATCAGAGAGGTCACGATCCAGTGGCACAAAGATCTTTTTGAAGACAAGCTGCTTCGCCGCAATCAGCTAAGCTTTATCCGGGGCATGATGGACAGGTCGCAAAAGGGGATCCTTTTCTCCAGGGAGGCGGCGGCGGCGCTGGCTCCGCGTATCCTTTCCCTGAATCAGAAGAACGGGTTCGATTCCGTGCTGGAGCTGCTGTCCATCTTACATGATCTGAGCATCTCCAGGAACATGCGGACCTTGAGCGACGCGTCTTTCACCAACCAGCATTTCACCTATAACAGCAGGCGGATAGAGAAGGCTTTCGAGTACATGAACACCAATTATGACAAGGCGATAACGCTGGGAGAGGTGGCGCGGCTGGTGAGCATGACGGACGTATCATTCAGTCGTTTTATAAAGAAACGGACGGGCAATACCTTTATCGACAGCCTCAATGAGATAAGGCTTGGGCATGCGTCGAGGATGCTCATCGATACGACGCATTCCATTTCGGAGATCTCCTACCATTGCGGGTTCAACAATATCTCCAATTTCAACCGCATTTTCAAGAAGAAAAAGACGTGTACTCCCAAGGAGTTCAGGGAGAATTTCAATTCCGGGACGAGGGTATTCATCTAATTAGTCGTGGCGGCCGCGCGCTTGTTCTGGCCTTGTGCGACCAGGTCCATATCCGGTCTGGACTCGTCGGTAAGCGCAACCTTACCCCGTTCTTTTCGTACGATACGGGAGAAGAGGGAGATCTCTTTGTCGAAGAGGAAGCGGAAGAAAAGAAGTGTCCAGGATTTATGTGAATGCAGGCTATCGTAGTATTTTGGAGCAGCCTTCTTTATCTGGGGCAGCTTGTTCCAGGGGATAGAAGGGAAGTCGTGATGTTCGTTGTGATAACCAACGTTGAAAGCCACGACATTCAAGACGCCATAGTAGCTGAATGTTTCCTGTTCCTCGTCGTGGGTAAGGTAATGTTCCTGCACCCAGCGGGCGCCCAGCGGGTGGAGGCCTACGGAAAAGAAGAAGCTGAGCAGGAGGTAGACGATGGCTTTGGGGCCGAAGGCAATCCAGATGGCGGCGACAAAAGCGGCTTCAGCAGCCCAGTTGAGTGCGACCCATTTGTCGAAGGGCTTGATCTCCCGAAGCCGGGAGATACGGAAGACCTGGAAAAGGGGATAGAAGAGCAGCCACAGCACTTTTCCTATAAAATAGTTGTTGATGAGCTTAGCCTCCCAGCGATTGGGAAGGTCGGCGTCGAGCTCATGCACGCCCTGGAAAGAATGGTGCTTGATATGATAGCGTTCGAAAGAAACGGAGCTGGGGAAAAGCTGGGGGAGGTTGGACAGGATGCCAGCGAGCCGGTTGGCGGCGCGGCTCTTGAACAGCAGGTGATGGGCACATTCGTGGATCATCACAAAGAGGGAGTGGTCGGCGAAGGCGCCAAGGAGGTAGGCGGCGCCTACTACCAGCCACCAGGACCGATCTTTTACCAGGAAGGCGACAACGACCTGGAACAGGACGAGGCCTAATATGGCAAAAATTGTATATTTGTTTTTTCCGATAAGCTTCCTCACTTCCGGGTGCTGCTGCAGGATCTGTCTCGTCCGAAGCCTATGGGGCTCCTGCTGGGTGGAATAAACAAAGTCTTTTCTCTGTGACATAGTGTGTTAGAAGTAATTGATAAGAGTGAAGGTACTAAAAAGAAGGCCATTTAGCGATACCGGGGCATAAATTTAGGATTCCTGCAACAGGCTATTGCATGGGCTGGCATTTTGTATTATATTGGCATCCAAATCAATACCTCATGAAAATCCGGACAGCCCTATCCGTATGCCTGATCCTCATGGCCGCAACTGCCAGCTATGCACAGCCTGACACGGCTAAGATCTCCCAAAATGCATTATCGTTCGCCGACAGTCTCGTCAAGGCAGATGCCTATGGCAACTGGTCGTCGTATGCCGATCTGGCTCCGCTCAGCGTGATCAAATACTATGGCGGGAAAGACGGTTTTGCCCAGCATGTGGCCGCCGGCAGGCGGCGGACGACCAGCGAGATCGAAGAAGCCGCGCCCGAGCTGAAGCTGCTAACCCTGGAAACGCTAAAGGACCAGTGGCAGTGCGTCATCCGTTTATCACGCTATTTCCATAAGGAAGGCATGCAGTATCATGTTGTTACCTACCTCATCGGCCAGTCGCTTGACGAGGGGGAGAACTGGAAGCTTTTCGATATAAGCTATAATTCGGTGGCGAATATCATTTACATCTTCCCGGATATACTGGGCGATATAGCGATCAAGGAGCCGGTGGTCCTGAGCCAGGAGCAGGAGGACAAGCTGGCGCAGCAGCAGGCCGCCGCGGCTGCCCAGACGGGAAAGAAGAAGAATAAGTGATTCACTTAGGAGTAAGTGATTTCCAAAAGCGTTTATTAAAAAAAGTCACTAAAATAATAATAACCAGAAAACCGATGTCGGAAATACCGGATTGTCTCCGTAAGTTTGGTTTTTCATAGGATAAGGTTTAATGGTTAAAAACACTCTTGATTAGTACATCCCCGGTATTCTTACCGGGGATTATTTTTTTACATCTTTTACATCCAGGAAGTGCATATCCGACAGCCAGTTGGCCATCAGTTGGGGGAAGATCTTTACCTCTTTGAGATTGGAGCGGTAGCCCATATTGAACCCGTGGCTGCCGCCATTGAGGATATGGGCTTCGACGGGCAGCTTTGCCGTGCGGTATTTTTCCAGCAGGCTGACCACGGGCGTAGCGCAGCAAGGGTCGTCATTGGCGGCTATCAGGAAGGCCGGCGGAGCATCGGCGGGGATCGTCGCCGGAACGCCCAGGGGGCCGGGGTAGACCAGCAGCTGGAAATTGGGTCGGCCGTCGCCGCGGTCGATGGGATCGGGGGCATTGGGATCGCCCTTGCCCGGGGTATAGGCCACCAATGCGGCTACTTCGCCGCCGGCGGAAAAGCTAAGGGTCCCGACCCGGGCGGGATCGATATTCCATTCGGCAGCTCTGCTACGCACGAGGCGGATGGCGCGGTAGGCGTCCTGCTTCACTTCCCTATCCAGACTATAGATAGTCGAGTCTTCGCGGAACAAACGATATTTCACGATAAAGGCGGCCACCCCGATACTATTCAGGAATCGGGCGGGGTCGCGTCCTTCGGCGTTGAAGACCAGCAGCCGGTGTCCGCCGCCGGGGAAGATGACGACAGCCGTTCCGGTAGCCTTGTCCTTAGGTGGCAGGTATACGGTGATGGAGGGATTGTGAATGTTCTTTACCCAGTAATCTTTTGCCTCTTCCGGCTCGTTGCGCCGGCTTTCGAAACCAGGTGCGCCTTTAGGCCATAGAGGGATCTGGACGGCGGTGTCCTGAGCCCTGGCGCCAATGGAAAGGATGGTGAGGAGGAGGAAGGAAAGGTGTCGCATGGGGATGTTTTAAGTAGCTGAAGATACGGCAGAATGGATATAAGAATGCAACGAAGTAACAAAAACTACCGCTTAGACCCGATATTTGACACTCACCCATCTATTTTACCAATCATCACAGGAGGAGGACCGTCATTAAACAAAAGGGACCGCTCCTACCCAATGTACTAGCAGGGAGGGGTAAAGTCATAGTACCTTTACTCTATCAAACAAACGGAGCATTGCCTCCAAAGAAAATGAAACATCTTCCACTGGGTTGACCTGAGTCAACAAATCTCTCTCGCCAAAAGTTCCCATCAACCAAAGAGACAAATTCACAGAGGCCGGCTGTTTAAAAGCAGCTATCGGTTTCCGTTATAACCTTTATTGTCCTAACTGAAAAATATGAAAAAGCTTATCGGGGTGATCGTAATTCTGCTCACTCTTTTACTCACCGTCATCTATCGTCAGCTGACGACCAGACCGGCTAAGGAAAAACCTGCCCGGGCTTATATCCCTGCTTCGCTGCGGGAGGGGATGACGTTATCCTGCATGCTCCTCCAATAATCCAATGGTATCTGTATCGCCGCTATGACCGGGAACGGTCGTAAAGGGGCGTGCCATGTCCGAACGACCCAAATTAGAACTGTGGCTGATGCCGGCCATCGTGTACATAATTCTTAACCGTTAAAATCAACAACTATGGCCTCATTTGGAAAAAAGATCCTGTCCGCCTTTATGGAGGTAGAAGGAGAGAAAAAAGCTCCCGTGGAATCGGCTACGATAGCGGCGGGATCGGGGGCGGGCGAGCCTGCTACCGGTCCGGTTCTGAGGGCAGCCTCCGACCAGCGCTTTGCCGACTACTTTGACAAGCTGTTTGGCGAAGCGAACATTCCCGGTCCGGATTACTATGAGTTCGCGCGGATGATCGTCGCTATGCAGGCGATACCCGACGAGCGGTCGCGGTATGTCGCAGCCTTTGCGGGGCTGCAGGTGCAGGGGCTGGGTAAAGAAAAGCTTTTGTCGACGGCGAGCGAATACCTGCGGGTTGTGGCGGCGGATGCGGATCGCTTTGGCAAGACAGTTGAAAGCGCCTTGCAGGAGAAAGTGCATAGCAGGGCAGCAGAGGCCGAAGAAAAGGGGCGCCAGATCCAGCTCTTGTCGCAGCAGATAGTGGAGCTGCAGGCGCAGATCAGCTCTATGCAGGGCGAGATCCGCGAGAACAAGGAGCGGCTGGAGGCCAACAATGGCGCCTATGCCGCCGAGAGCGACCGGCGCAAGCGGCAGATAGAGACCGACATCGAGAAGATCAACAATTATATACACTAATAAAACCAAACGACCATGAACACGCTAATGCAAAAAACTAAAACACCCGGGTGGTGGAGCGAGCCTAAGAATATCGCCACGGCCATCATTGTCCTTTCCCTTATCGCGGGACTGGCTTACGGGTTCCTGACCTATGTACTACCCTGGCTGGTGAAGGTGACCTGGAGCATCGTCAACCTCGTGATCGGCGGAGTCGTATGCGGCTTCCTGCTGATGACCGTCTCCAACCGTAAGTTCTGGCGGGCGCTGAAATATTTTTCGGAGTTCATCGCCAATTACTCCATCGGGCTGGCCATCGAGCTGAATCCATTCAATATCCTTCAGGCGAAGATAGATCAGGGGTATAAGGACAGGAACACCTTGTACAAGCAGTCGGGGAGGCTTAAAGGCAAGCAAAGTGAGCTGGTGGACAAGCTCAACGACAAGGAGAAGGAGCTGCAGCTGAACATCCGCAAGGTGAAGATCCTGCAGTCCGAAGGCGGGTCCAGCCGTCAGGTCAACCTGTACACCAACAGCGTCATGCGTTGCAGGGAGTATATCGACAACGTGACGCCGATCGTGGGCGACCTGAACAAGCTGATCCAGTTTGCCGACGCCGCCTATGAAGAGAGCGGTATCATGCTGGAGGACGCCAAGCTGGACCTCGAGGCGAAAAAGGACCTGTACTATTCCGTTACAACCGGTCTCTCGGCCGTTACGAGCGCCATGCGGGCGTTCAAGGGCGACGATGAGCTGAACCGGGATGCCGAGAAGGCCCTGGCCCTGCTGAAGGTAAGGATCGGGGAAAAGATCGGCCATATTAAATCGGCCATCGACGTGACGTCCAGGTTTATGGACGACCAGGTATTGGAAGACAAGGCCAAGTCTGCGGAGGCGATAGAGCTGATCAACCGCTTTGACCTGGGCAGTGACTTCCACTATGCCGGCCCGGCCCTGACCGGTGGAGACAAGGGCAGATTGAAAGATGTCACTGTGCCTGACCGTTACAAGGGATTGTTGGATTAAAAACTATTAAAAAATTAATTATATGTCAGTCAAATTAAAACCCGCAGGGAAGCTTTTAGTGATCGCTGTCATTGTTACAGCAGGTATTTTAAGTGTAAAATGGTATCAGGCCAGGCCGAAGGAAGCCGGCAAGGCCATTGAGCTGGGCAAGGTCGTGCTGCCCGATGCTCCTGAGGCTTCGCTTAATGCGCATGCCGTGCTGTTGCCGATGCCTTCTTCTACGGAAGCCGTAAACGGCGGTACCAGGATAATCTGGGAGCGTATGGCCTGGAATGCGCAATTCTCGGGCATGTATGCCAATGGTGGCGTACGGACTACCAAGGGGGCTTTGTTCGACAAGGCCGGTTTGGATATCACGTATATCCGTCAGGACGACTGCAGCAAGCAGATGGCCGACCTGGTAAAGTTCGCCGGGATGTATAAGACGAACCCGAATACGCCGTCGGTGCTGATCACCTTCATGGGTGACGGGATGCCGGCCTTTATGACGGCATTGTCGAAGGAGCTGGAGCCCCTTGGACCCGAGTATCAGCCTATCATCCTGCCTATCGCTCATGGTAAGTCGTATGGCGAGGACCAGATCATGGGGCCGGAGTCGTGGAAGCAGGACCCGCACAATGCCATCGGCAAATGCGTAGCCGGCGTGCTGCGTGACGGCGACGTGAACATCCTGCTAAAATGGGCCGGCGACAACGGGATAAAGGTGAATCCGGATGAGACCACCTATGATGGCGATGCCGTGAACCTGATCGCCGCCAACGATTTCCTGGATGCGCCGAATAAGTATATCACGGGCTATACGGAAAGCAGGAAGATCATCTTCAACGGTAAGACTGTGGGTAAGGACACCACGGTAGGCGTGGATGCGGTAGCCACCTGGACGCCGGGCGACGTGAATGTAGCCACCAAGAAAGGGGGGCTGGTCACGATAGCCAGCACGAGGCAGTATGCTTCGCAGATGAGCAATCAAACGATCGCCATCAAGAAATGGGCGTATGATCACCGTACCGATGTCGAGAACATGATCATTGCCCTGGCCGAGGCCGGCGACCAGGTGCGGAGCTTTACCGAGGCCAGGAAATTCGCTGCCGATGTGAGCGCCGCGGTATACCAGGAGCAGACCGGGGCCTATTGGCTGAAGTATTATAACGGCGTGGAAGAGCGTGACCTCCAGGGCCTGAAGGTAAACTTAGGCGGTTCGGCCGTCTTCAACCTGGCCGACATGGCCAATACCTATGGGCTGGGCAGCGACAAGGTAGACCGCTACAAAGCCGTATACAATACGTTCGGCAACCTGATGGTAAAGATGTACCCTGCGCTTATGCCGAGCTTTCTGCCCTATGAGAAAGCGGTCGATAAGTCCTTTTTGCTCAGTGTGATCTCGAATCATGCCGAGCTGCTGGAAGGGAAGGCGATAGAAACAAAATATGCCCCTGCCATCACCGAGGCCGTCTCTTCGAGGTCTTACCATATAGAGTTCGAAACGGGTTCGGCCGTGATCCGGCCAGAATCCTATAAGACGCTGGATGAGATCTTCGAATCGGCTGTCGTAGCCGAAGGGCTTAAGGTCGGGGTATATGGCCATACGGACAATAACGGCGGGGACGACGTGAATGTCCCTTTGTCGGAGAAGAGGGCTGCCAGCGTAAAGGAGTTTCTGATGCGCAAAGGCCTCAAAGACGACCGGATAGAGACCAAAGGTCTAGGCTCATCCAAGCCTATAGCGGACAACGGTACGGAAGCCGGCAGAAGCCGCAACCGCCGTGTGGAGATCGTGCTTGGTCAATAATTTTTAAATCGGGTGGGAGCTTTAGGGCCCCCACCCTAAATTTTAAGCTATGTTCAAGCCATTTGACACCATCAGCCGTAGGACCTTTTTGATCATGGTTTCGTTACAGGTGGTTTTTGCGCTGATCGTTTGCCAGCTGAGTCCGGGCGGGTTGATCCCCGGTCCATTAGGGGTGCTGGGGGCGTTGGGTGAGCTGCTGACGAGCAAGCTATTAATAGACAACCTGCTGGTGAGCCTGCTGCTTACGATGAAGGCTATGGTCTATTCCAT
>JAMFRX010000452.1 GCA_026224995.1 Puia dinghuensis | reverse complement strand
GCTATAAAGATGGCTATCCAATATTGGAGCAACGAAAGCCAGCAGGCCGGCGCCCGGAAAAAGATCCTGGCCTTCCGCCATAGCTACCACGGCGACACGTTCGGGGCCATGAGCGTCAGCGAACGCAGCATCTTCACCGACGCCTTTCGCGATTATCTCTTCCAGGTGGTGTTCATCGATACGCCCTCTCCGGATAATATAGAAGAGCTCCGCACCCTGATCCGGGAAGAAGGAAAGGATATTGCCTGCATCATCTACGAACCCCTGCTTCAGGCGGCAGGCGGGATGCGCATGTATGACGCCGCCTCGCTGGACCTCCTGCTGGCGGAAACTGCCGGACAGGGCATTCTTTCCATCGCCGACGAAGTGCTCACCGGCTTCGGCAGAACGGGCAGGCTCTTTGCCGGGGAATGGCTCCGGCACAAGGCCGATATCATCTGTCTCAGCAAAGCACTGACCGGTGGGACAATGGCGCTAGGGGTCACAGCGACGACGGAACGCATCTTCCAGGCCTTCCTCAGCGACGACAAGAGCAAAACGCTCTTCCACGGCCATTCTTTCACCGCCAATCCCCTGGCCTGCACCGCCGCGCTGGCCAGCCTGGACCTCCTGCAGCGGGAAGAGTGCCTTCTCAACATCGGCCGCATCGCCAGCCGGCATGCCGGCTTCCTGCAACAGATCCGCACCTACCCGATCGTCCGCAATGCCCGCTCCCTGGGAACGGTCCTGGCCTTCGAGCTTAACACCGGCCAGGACGGATATAGCAATGCCATAAGCCCCCTGCTTACCCGCGAGGCGCTGGACGCAGGCATCTACCTGCGCCCCCTGGGCAACACCGTCTATTTGATGCCCCCTTACTGTATCACGGAAAAAGAAATGGACCAGGTTTATGAATTCCTGGTCCAATGCATTATTCGTTATTCAAGCGTACCGGCTACATCGTAACAGGAACGGCTATCGCTACCGTATCCCAGGTAAGCGTAACCTTTCCGCCTTTGGCTCCCATGGTCAGCTGCTCCACCGGAGTGGATAGCGTGGTAACGGGAACGTCTACATGTACTACGTCTTTGTCCTTGTATTGATCGTACTTGAAAGCGCCCCATTGTCCTAACTGCGAATTGAGGATCACGGTCCAGGTAGTGGCATTCGGAATGGCACAGAAGGTGTAGGTTCCGGCCTTGACGGGCTTGCCGCCGAAAGTCACATCTTTTGCAAACGTGATCTGGGTGGCTTCATCGGCGCCGCAACGGTATACCTTTCCGTATGGTTCCAGCTTACCGAAGATCTCCCGCCCTTTTTTGTAAGGCCGGCCGTAAGTGATAACAATGTCCTTGGTCTTGACCGTGTCGTGCGGGCTCTTGGGATGACTGGGCTGTGCATGAGAAACTGTCGCAGCCAGCAAAAAGGCAAACAAGCTTAGAATAGCGTGACGTACTCGCATATGGTGGTTTTTTAATTGACTAGCGGATAATAAAGTTAACGGGAATTTTCCACATACCGTTTCAGCCCGGCTAAAGATTCTTCCATAGCAGGCCCCAGCTTCCGGTCGTAGACGAATACACCCAGCTTCTCCCAGGGGTACCAGCGGAAGCTCAGGTCGAACCACCATTGGACGGTCAGGCTGTCGGGATATGCCGACTGCAGCACGATCCCTCCGGGATAGCGCTTGCCACCCTTGAGGTTCCAATCCAATGCTATGCCGTCGCTATCCGCAGCCGGTTCCAGTATCGTCATCTCGTCCGAACGCATCCAGGCGCCTTTCCCCGCAGAAGGAGTAGACCAGGCCTTGTTGGTCAGCGGCGTCGACCGGACGAACTCATTCCATTGCGTCCAGGCCCGGAGATCGCTG
>JAMFRX010000451.1 GCA_026224995.1 Puia dinghuensis | reverse complement strand
GTGATCTTTTCATCCGGTTTCAGGATCAGCCGGTCGGCGGGCCTGCCGGGAAAGGATACTTCTATAGAACCATTGATAAGGGAGGTTTCCGAGGTCTTGTCGTTTGGATAGGCCATGATATTGAAGGTTGTGCCCAGCACCCTGACGTCCATGTCGCGGGTATGGATCACGAAAGGCCGGGCCGCGTCGTGCGCTACATCGAAGAATGCCTCTCCTTCCAATTGGATCTCCCGGTTATCCCGGTCATAGTCTTCCTTATAAACAATGCGGGAGCCGCCATTCAGCCAGACCTGAGTACCGTCGGGCAGTTCCACCTTCGTCTTGCTGCCGTACCGGGTCGAGACGATATTCATCTTTCCTGAGCCGGAGGAAATGTGCCCGCTCCACCACCAGGCCGAAGAAGTGACGGCTACCAATACGGCGGCGGCGCCCAGCATCCGGTACAGGCTTAGGACCGGCCGCTTCCGTTTCGGCAGCATGGGCGTCTGCTCATTCGTTTTGGCGGCCGCGATCTTCCGGCGCACCTGGTCCCACTTGCGGCTTGTCTCCTGTTCACCCGCCTCGCCCGACACTGGCAATGGCAAATGCCAGAAGACACTCATTGCCTGGGTGATCTCCTGGTATTCGGGGGATTGAATAACGGCCTGGCTAAACTCCAGTTGTTCCTCCGGAGAAGCTTCTCCGGCGTTCACTTTTGCCAGCAGTTCCCAAAACCTGTGATGCTCCATTAAGTATACAGACGGAAACGCGGGGCGGATACCCCTAAGAGGTCTTGTAATTTTTTTTCGGGGCGCTTAGCAGCGCCTGCCCTACTTTGAGAAGGGCCAACGACATCTGGGTCTCCACCGTTTTCACCGAAAGCCCCAAGAGCTCGGCGACTTCCCGGTACTTCAGCTGGTCGTCCTTCACCAGCCGGAAGATCAGCTTACAACGGCCTGGCAGGCTGTCGATGGCCGACTGGATCCCCTTGACTGCTTCCGCAGAGATCAGATGCTCTTCCGGGTTTGGCCGGATATCCCCGAATTCGATGTCCAGGTCGTCGATGCTCACCGAGGCTTCTTTTCGCATCCTGCCAAGATAGTCCAGCGAACTATGTTTGACAGCCGTAAAAAGATAGTAGTTGAGATTCCGGATGGCAGGAAGCGTTTTCCGGTTCTGCCACAGCTTCAGAAAGACATCTTCGGTCGCTTCTTCCGCCAGTTCCCTACTCGGGAGTATAGACCGGGAGAATACCAGAAGCTTGGGATAGAAATAGGTGAATATCTTTTCAAAAGCCGATTGATCGTCATTCTCAGCAACGAGCTGGGACAGAGAGGTCATATCCTCGGCAGGCATCATGACCTAAATGTAAGGACTTTAATTCAAACGAAGCAGATCGTGGGCGCGGATCCAGAAGGTAATGCCGCCTATAGAGGAGATCACGAGCGCGTATGCGGCGAAGAATTCGCCCTGGATATACAAAGACGCGCTGAAGATGTAGGCAGATACGATGGCGAGGAGGGAAACGAGGCTGAGTAACGTTCTCATTGTGTGGTACATTAGGTAATTAAAAAAAATTGAGAGGAAGCTGATACAGGGAAGTCGTGCGGATTAAGCGTTGCCGCGTTTTCTTACCTTCAGGATGTCATGCGATTCGATCCAGAAAACGATGGAAGCGATCGATGAAATAACGAGCAGATAAGCGGAGACTAATTCTCCCTGAACATAAAGAGAGGCGCTGAGAACATACGCAAATACAATTGCGATGAGGGTGAGGAGGCTGATCAAAGTTTTCATTGCGTGGTACATTTAGGTAATTATAGACTATGATGAAATAGAAACTGCATTGTTATCTAGTTCATAGCCATTGGACTGAGGAAATTACAGAGGATACCAGGACGCTGCGAAAAGATCAGTAATAAGGGAAAAACGTTGAGAAGGTTGTTCTTGGGGAAATTGGGTACGATGTGGGTTTTCCGGGGATTGGATCCCTATGCGATGGTGATACAAACATATGACCCATTTTCAGATCTTGCAAGCTTTTCCAGCTATTTTTCTGTCGGCATAAGGGAATACATTGATTTTGAACTCCCTCCTATTCCATCCTGGGCGATCCCTTATGGCAGGTGACACAGGTGACGATCATTCCGTCACCCGCAAGCTGCGGGTGACGGACACCGAAGTCCTGTCGGTTGATCTTCAACGTCATGCGCAGCATCATCCTGGCCATTGCCTTCTCCGGTTTCCCGTCGCTTGCATAATCCAGCCGGTGCGAGCCTTTGACCTCCGCATGGCAGAATCCACAGCCCACGCCCAGCCCCGTATTGAACTCATCGACCATGATCTGCTGCAGCTGTTTGGAGGAGATATGCTTTGGCAGCACTTTCAGGTTTTGATATTTCGTCGCATCGCCGTCACCGGAATAAGCGGCTACGCCGCAAAAGACGATCAGGACGATGATGATTATAGAAGTCTTCTTCATATGAGGGGAGTGTCTGTGATGGCAAGGGAATGGTTGTGTTCTATATAATGGACGTCCGTGAGGCCCAGCAGGCCTCTCAGCTTCTCCGCCGGCACTTTCATCGGTCCGGGCGCCGCGGCGGCGCCGGGCTGCGGCTGAGGGAAGGCGGTGGAGGTCGCCGTATGAAAGGTGATATTTCCTTCTATCTTCAGCATGGTCTGATGGATATGCCCGTTCAGCACCGACACCGACCCGAACCGCCGGAGCAGGGTCAGGGCGCGCTCGCTATCGCTGGTGCCCCAGCCCCACTGGGGATAGACGGCCCAGAGCGGAATATGCGCGAATACGACGATAGGCGTACTGGCCGAAAGATCCCTGAGGTCGCCTTCCAGCCAGCGCAGCTGTTCTTCACCCAGCACGCCGAGCCCTCCTTCGGCCATATCCACCACATTCACCAGCCCTATGAAATGCACGCCTTTGGCATCGAAGCTATACCAGCCGCTGCCCTTCGTGCCCTTGCCGTAGCGGTCCAGGTACTGCTTTCCGTTATCGTTCAGTACATCATGCTCTCCCGGGACAAAGAATATCTTCTCTGTCTTTACGGTTTTCAGCATCTGGTCCAGGGTGTCGAACTCATCGGCCTGCGCCAGGTGGCTAAGGTCGCCGGTATGCAGGACAAAAGCGGGCGCCACCGGCATGGCGTTGATCTTCGCGATGGCAGCCTGCAGCGTTCCCGTTACGTCGGTATTGGCGGCCTTGTTGAACCCAATGTGGCTGTCGCTGATCTGTACAAAGCTAAAATCCGCGGGCGGCAGCAGCAGTCCCTTCTTCAGACCACCCGTAGTCTTGTCGAGAAGCTGGCTCATGCCGAAGGCCTTAAGCGCACCGCCGCTCATCATCCAGAGTACGCCGGTACCCGCCCAGGCCATGCATTTGATGAACCCGGCCCTGTCGATAGCGTCTTCGCTTGCTGTTAATTTCTCTTTTTCCATGTTGTTTATGATTATAGAGGCAAAAAAAAACGATCTTTTTCCTACATGGAAATAGTTTACATCAAAGCCAGTGAATCCTTGATGAAATCCCTGCATTTCGTATCTTGTCCCATGGCTTCACCTCAAAAAAACTTCGCTACCTGGGGACTGCTCTTCATCGCAGGCGTCATCTTCCTGAGCGTCGGCATCCTGGCCTTCATCGATCCGTTGAGCAGCTATGTGAAGCTGACCAAATTCGCCGGGATAGGGCTCCTCCTGAATGGCGGGCTCCTGCTGGCCATGATCATCGTGCGGCCCATGCGGCCCCGTGAACGCAACTGGCTGCAGGCCGAGAGTATCCTGCATCTTTTTTTCGGCATCCTGTTTTTGTTGAACCCCTTGCTGGCTTTTATAGCTCTCCCCTACTTCATCGGCTCCTGGCTCTTCCTGGTGGGACTGCTCAAGATGATGGCCGCCGTCAGCCTGAGGCTCAGGATCAGCGGATGGGCCTGGGTCCTGCTGATAGGGCTAATCTTCACCGTTTTCGGTCTGCTGCTGCTGTTCAGCCCATTTGCGCATGCTACGGGGATCACGCTCCTGATTGGTGGTTTTGGGGTGGTGATGGGTGGGTTGTATATCATCGATTCTTTCCGGTATAGACATATGGAGGATACGATGGATATGATGCTTTAATATTCAGATAAGTCATAATATACCCCAAAACGGTCAAATTCGGCCGCAAACCCCTTTTCTTAATACCGTTTGGTTATTTTTAACTACCTAATTGGTTAATTTCTTAAACAGTCCGTTCCCATCTTTAGACCAAACCCGACCTGTCCATGACCTTAGATCCGCCTTTCTTCAGAACTTGCCAAATCCTTAGCTGCCAAACCAGGCTTTAACCATTTATAACTCCTAAATGCGTTTGGCATGTCCTTAACCCGGCAAGCGGTATTCCTTATGGCCGTAATGGTCGTATGCAGTCTTGTTTCTTATGGCCAGGACCTCTGGCTGGTGTCGCCTGATTATACCAATATCACGCTGCCGTCCAAGCGCATTGCGAAGATCCCTGGCGTCACGACGGTCAATCCCGACAATACTACCTTCGACGAGAATCATCAGCGGTTCTTTTTTTTGGGAAATACTACCCCGACCTGGTCTGCTACGCTGTATACGCTGGATGCCACTACGGGCGCTGTGTTAAGCAGCCCTATTTGTCCGGCGAACGTGGAGAATGCCAAGGTTTCGGGCTTGCAATATGATAATAAGAATGATACGTTGTATGGCATTTGTACGTACAATTATGGATTAATATCTGGTGTTTCGGTTTGGTTTTGTTGGATAGAGCCGGCCACGGGGATCGTACATCCTATTGAGCCGAGCAGAGCAAATTATTCTTTTACCTTTGATGAAAATGATCAGCTGTATATCGGTCAGAGTTTTGATTCTGTCGTAAGCATCGACGTAAGGTCTGGTTCTTCCAATGCC
>JAMFRX010000055.1 GCA_026224995.1 Puia dinghuensis | reverse complement strand
GTCCCAGGCATATTTGTTCCTGTCGAAGCCCATGGTGTCGGACTGGTAAGGATCCAGCGTAGCCCCGCCCGTTATATTGATGTTCTTGAACAGCGTGCTCCGGAAGTAAAACGTTATCGGCGACAGCTTAAATGAGTCTGCCAGATAGTTATAGCTGCCATTGAATCCAAAGCCGTCGATGATCGTCGTCTTCTTCGTCCCACTGGCGGCGGTATCTGAATTGGACTTCGTCTTGATCTCCAGATGGTTGTCCAACCCAAAGCTAATGCCGCCGAACTTCCCTTCGCCGAAGGCCCCATAGGTAGACCCGTCGAAATAGGATACCCGCTGATTATGAAGGACCTTTGGCACCCCCGTTGCCGTATCATAAGGCGTAGTAAGGTTATAATAGTAGGGGCCGCTAAGGTCCGGCGAATAGCTTAGACTGATAGTCGGCCGGATCGTATGCCGGATGCCCAGCAGCTTACTCCCCTTCCCGAAATTCTGAAAGGTCCCGAAAATAGCCGTGCTGAGGCTCAGGCTGAACGACATGTTATTGGCATAGAAGCTGCCTTTCTGAATTTGTACCGTGTCTACGGCATTGCTGATAGGGTTGTATTTGCGAAAGAGCTTCTGGGAATATAATCTATTTTGGAGGCTGATGCCCGGAGCTATCTGTACCGGCCCTTTTATCGGCAGGGCCAGGCTGATGGGAATGCTGTTCTGCGCGCCCCACTGGAAGGTATCCACGATACGTTTGAAGCTGAAAAGGGAGTCGTAGAAGCTCGCCCCGCCCGCGACGGTGCTGCGGAGACCTATGCCCAGCTTCTCATACCACTTGGGGGTGCCCACGAAGCTGGCCTTGGCAAAGGGATAGACCGTCGGCGCCGTAAAGGCGATATTGGGGAGGCTCACGTTCACGATGCCGCTTTCGTTGTTCTGGTTGTGGTTGCCGCTCACCGTTAGGTTGTACTTGCCGTCCCAGGTCTTGGAATAGGTGATCGACGAGCTCAGCTGATTCTGGTAGTTGGCCGTGGGGTTGTTGAGGAGATACTGGTTATAGTGCGTCGAGGCCACATTCACGTTGGCGGAGAAGTTGGTCCCCGGCCTCGCCTTCTGGTCCATCTGGTGGCTCCAGTTGAAGCTAAAGGTCTTGGACGTGGTGAACGCATCCGCCCCGGCATCGGACAGCAGCTTGGTGTTCTGTAAGGCAAAGCTGAGGTTGCCGCTATACCGGTACCTGACCTTATAGGTAGGCGTCACATACAGGTTCCAGCCGCCATAAGAATACAGGTTGGTACGGAATGTCACGTCGAAATTGTCGTTGAAAACCTTATAATAGCCCAATCCCTCCAGGCCCAGACCCGCCTGGTCATTGGCGGTGAACTGCGGCGGCAGCAGACCCGAATGCCGGCCCTGCGAGAGGGGAAAGAAGCCAAAAGGGATATATATCGGAAGCGGCACACCCTCGAACTCCGGATGGACGGGACCCGTGATCGCAAATTTCTTGTTGATGATCTTCATTTTGTTGGCCCGGAAGGCAAAGTGCGGGGTATCCAGGTTACAGGTCGTAAAGTCGCCCTTAAAGCCGTAGTAGACTTCCGGTGTCACTTTCTTCATCGTCTTAGCATGCACGAACATCTCCCCGGAATTGGTGACGGTACCCTGCGTCAGCGCCTTCTGGGTTTTGATGTTGTAGATGATGGAGTCCGAGGTCATGGTATTGTCGGTCTGCACGATCTTAGGCAGCCCCATGGGCAGGCCGGCCGTGTCGACGCCCGGATGGGCGATCACAATGTTCCGGTCCTGGTCGAAGACGATATGGTCGGCCGTCAGGTCGGCATCTTTATATTTGGCCTCTGCTTTAGTATAGAGCGTGATACTCCGGGTGGGGATGATCATCACGATGGAATCGGATGCCTTGTAGTCGATATTTGCCTCCATGGTGTCCTTGGATACCACATAATCCGGGGTGTCGACCCGCCTGGCGGCAAGCATGGAGTCGGCCAGTCTCAGGATCGTGTCCCTTCCCGCCGTATCCCATAGCGCGGCGCGCGGCGGCAGCTTTGCCAGCGGAAAGACAGTGTCGGCCGCCACCTTCGGCGCCCTCGGCCGTGGCTTGGTCGTATCGGCATCCTTATAATCGGCGGCAGGACCAGTAGTTGTTAGGATTTTGCAAAAACGCGCGACGGACAGATAATTTGCTGGGCTATTGAACGTTACTGAAAAGAATAAAGCAGTAAAAATCAATATCAGTAAATATTTTGAGCTAATTTTGCGTCCGTTCTTGTTCATACATGTATAAAAAAACGAATAGACCGCGTTCTACGTATTTCCTATTCGTTTATTAAAAAAACCAGGATGCTCGTTTTTTCCTGTGTACGGCGACAAAAATAGCCATTACTCCCATAAGATTATGTGAAGATTGCAAGGATTTGGAAAAAAGGAACAACTATGATCAAAAAGACGCTGACCACTTTGTTAATGCTCTGTGGAACTGCCTTTGGTCTTATGTCTTACAAAGCCTATCCGCCGCCTCAAATCCGTACCATTGTAATAGATCCGGGCCACGGTGGCTTCGACCCCGGGACCCACGGTTTGATCTCTAAGGAGAAAGACATCGCGCTGGCTATTTCCCTGAAGCTGGGAAGGGCCTTGCAGCAGGCCTTTCCGGGCATTAAGATCGTCTATACCCGAACGACGGATATCATGCCCGGCAACAAGCCCACCGTGCCGGATGGCATTCGCTATCGTGCCGAGCTGGCTAACCGCGCCAATGGTGACCTGTTCATTTGCATCCACTGCAACTCCAACGCTCACCCGGCAGGCAGCTATCCGGTCAAACATCTGGTCCGCTACCGCACCACGGGCAGGGGCAGGCACAAAAAGACGGTCCCCGTCTATGCGACCAGTTGGGTGAAGAATACGACGCATGGGACGACCACGTATATCTGGAAAGCCGACCGCAACGGGTCCAAAAGCGATGCCATCAACCTCCGGGACCAGCTCCGCAATGGTGAGAATATGGGCGATAGCACCGGCGAAGCCTTCGACATGGACTCACCCGAAGCCATGATGCGGGCGCAGCTCTATGAGAAAAAATATTTTGCCAACAGCGCCTTATTCGGTACCCTTGTCGAGAAGGAGTTCGCCACAACGGGGCGCCATAGCTTCGGAGTAGAGCAGCGGCAGATAGGTATCGGAGTGCTGGAGGCTACCGGGATGCCTAGCGTGCTGATAGAAACGGGCTACCTTACGAACCGGGAAGAGGAACGCTACCTCGCCAGCAGCAAAGGCCAGACCGAGGTCGCGGCTAACATCCTGCGGGCGTTCAGGCGGTATCAGGATAAGCTTCGGGCCAATAGCCCGAATTAATTTTGTGTGTATGAGTTACAAACAGTCTACTATGATCATCCTGGGCGTCCTGTTTAGCGCCCTGACCTCCTTCCGCGCAGGAGGCCCCCGCCCACGGCCGAGCCAGCGTTCGGCTATCCGTACTATCGTGATCGACCCCGGCCACGGCGGCTTCGACACCGGGACAAAGGGACTCGACATCTCCGAAAAGGAGGTGACCCTCGCCGTCTCCCTAAAGCTGGGAGCCTTGATAGCCGAAGCCTTCCCGGATATCAAGATCGTCTACACCCGGACCACGGACGTCATGCCCGGCGGCGGCTCTACCATCGCCTCCGGCCTCAACTACCGCGCTAACCTGGCCAACAAGTCCAGGGGTGACCTCTTCATCGCCATCCACTGCGATAACGACGGCCATCTCGCCGGCCCCTTCACCGTCCACAAGATCGTAGGCCATAAATATGTCGGTAAGGGAAAAAGACGTCACCGGGTGGCCATCTACGACAGCTATGTGGGCCACCATACCCGCGCCGGCACCGAAGTCTTCATCTGGAAAGCCAGCCGTGGCGGCACCAAGAGCGGCGTGATCAATCAGCTCGGCGAAGGCGAGGGTGAGGTGTCGGACAGCTCCGGGGAAAGCAACTCCGACAGCGCCGCCTTCGATATGAACTCCCCCGAAGCCCATATGCGGGCAGAGCTCTACGAAAAGAAATTTTTTGCCAATAGCGCCCTGTTCGCCACCCTGGTGGAGGATGAGTTCGGCCGTGCCGGCCGCAACGCCGAAGGCGTCTACCAGCGCGACGTCGGCATCCGGGTGCTGGAAGCCACCGGCATGCCCAGCGTCCTGATAGAGACAGGCTTCCTGTCCAATGTCGACGAAGAAAAATACCTGGAAAGCGAGGACGGCCAGAACGAAGTGGCCCGCAATATCCTGAGCGCCATAAAACGCTACAAAGCTACCCTCGAAGGCCATCCGATCAACAACGTCGACTCCCCGGCAGCCCCCAAACCCTTCTAGGCGCCGGCACACCCCAGTTTAACGTTGTCTTCAACCTTCTGTACGGCAATTTCTATATATATTTGCCCATTGAATGCATTGAATGGCTAAACTATACTCAGCATGAGCAAGATCTCTAATGAAACAAAGATCGGTGTATTGGCCGTAGTGGCCCTGGTCGCACTGATCCTGGGCTTTAATTTCCTAAAAGGCAGCAGCCTGTTCCAACATCCCAAGAAGATCTATGCCGTATTCGACAATGTCGAAGGCCTGGAATTATCCAATGCCGTCCAGATCGACGGCCTCACCGTCGGCAGCATCTCCGCCATCAACGAGTCCGATAAAGACCTCTCGGACGGCATCGTGGTCACCATCGCCATGAAAAAAGACGTCCACATCCCCAAGAACTCCACTGGCGTCATCAACTCCGGCCTCATCAGCGCCGCCACCATCGTCATCAACAAAGGTAACGACACCCAATTCCTGATGGATGGCGACACTATGCAGACCAAAAAACAGTCCAACCTCTTCTCCCAGGTGGAATCCAGCGTCAACCCCGTCATCCTCAAGCTGGGCGGCACTCTTACTTCCCTGGACTCCCTGATAGAGGTCGTCGGGACCATGTTCGACCCCCGGCTCAAGAATAATTTCGGCGCCATCGTAGCCAATTTAGCCGCTACCTCCGCCGAATTGCAGAAGCTCCTCAACAACCAGAGCGGCGCCCTGGCCCAGTCCCTCAAGAACCTCAACGATTTCACCGGCAACCTCGCCAAGAATAACGACCATATCACCCATACCCTGGACAATGTGGACAAGGCCACCAGCAGCCTGGCTTCCGCCAAGCTCCCCGAAGCCGTAGAAGACCTCCGGTCTACCCTCGGTGACCTCAAAGGCGCCATCCAGAAGGTCAACAGCCCCAACGGCACCCTTGGCCTCCTCATCAACGACAAAAGACTTTATACTAACCTGGAAAGCACAACCCGCAGCCTCAACACCCTGCTGGATGACTTCCGCGTCCACCCCAAACGCTATGTGAACATCTCCGTATTCGGAAAAAAAGATAAGAACGGATACCTCACAGCCCCCTTAGACTCGACCGCGTCGAAACCTGTTAATAAATGAGGATAAGAATAGGTATTTCTATAGCCGCATGGCTGATCTGTCTTCTGGTAGCCCTCAACGCCCGCGCACAAGGAGGTCATGTAGAGTTCAGGACTCCGGGAAGCGATAGCGTCAAGGTCATCGACATCCTCAACAACGACAAGTATCATTTCGAGCAGATCGACACCGCCCGCTCCTTCCAGACCCTGGTAGGACACGTCGCCCTCCGGCAGGGCACTACCCTCATCTACTGCGACAGCCTGATCATGTATCCCCATGACAACTACATGGAGTGCTTCGAAAATGTCCATATCAACGACAACGACTCCGTGAATATCTATTCCGACTACATGAAGTACCAGGTAGATACCAAGATGGTCTATTTCAACAAGAACGTAAAGCTCACCGATGGCAAGGGAATCCTGACCACCCAGGATCTCAACTACGACCTCGGCACGCACATTGGGACATACGTCAACGGCGGCCGCATCGTGAACAAAGAGTCCGTCCTCACCAGCCAGCGCGGCGTCTATTACGAAAGCACCAAGGACATCCATTTCTATGACAACGTCGTCCTCCGCGACCCGCAATACGATCTCTCCGCCGACTCCCTGCTCTATAACACCCAAACCCAGATCTCCACGTTTATCACCGAGACCTTTATCCAGTTCAAAGATAGCACCCACCGGACCGTACGCACCCGCTCCGGCTTTT
>JAMFRX010000450.1 GCA_026224995.1 Puia dinghuensis | reverse complement strand
CTGGAGCTGACGCCGAAAGAATTCGACTTGTTGTGGCTGCTAGCAACCCACCCCGGAAAAACGTTTAGCCGGCATGAGCTGCTGGAGATGATCTGGGGCTTTGCTTTCCAGGAATATGAGCATACTGTCACTTCGCACATCAACCGGCTGCGCATCAAGATCGAGCCGAACCTGAATAAACCCGTTTATATACTTACGACCTGGGGAGCCGGCTACCGGTTTGCAGAATGAGCACTTCACCTTTTGTACTGTTCCGACGGATCTACCTGGTGGTCTTCCTGCTGATCGCCTTGCTGGGCATCGTCTTTACGGGCATCACCTATCTGGCTACCACGAGTTTTTATGAGACCAGCACGCAGCTGCTGAACAAGGACGTGGCTTCGCATATTGCGCGGTTCACCAGTCCTTATGGGCGGGAGGGCTTCGACAGGCAGAAGGCCGACTCCGTCTTTTATGATGCGATGGTGATCAGCCCGAGCGCGGAGGTCTATTTCCTCGATACCACGGGGAAGGTCATTTATTACCATGGGGCGCCGACGGAGATCAAGAGCGCTATGGTTTCTCTAGCGGCCATACATGAATATCTGCTGTCGGGCGGAACGAAGCATATCACGGGGCCGGACCCCCGCGATCCCGGACACCGCAAGATCTTCTCCGCCGCGGCGGTAGAAGGTGAGTCGGGCAGGGTGGGATATATCTATGTGGTGCTGGGGAGCCAGCAATACCGGAGCGTGACACAGATGCTGTATAACAGCCGGATCACGCCTTCGGTGCTGGTGACGGTGGTGGTGATCCTGGCCATCTCGCTGGGGGTGACCATGCTCTACCTGAAGCGGATGCGAGTTCGGTTTGACGAGCTGGTGAATGCGATGGGGAAGCGGTTCCGGGAAGGGGATTTCATGGTCAACCTATCGCATGATCTGCGTACGCCCCTGGCTATCGCACGAGGCTATGGAGAAACTCTACTGTTGAAGAAGGGCGAGCTTCCTCTTTCTGAAGAGCGGGCATATATGGAGCTGGTGGTAGACAATATCCGGCAGGTGGAAGGAACGGTCAACCAGCTGTTTGAGCTGGCGAAGATCGAGTCGCCCAGCTTTGAGGCTCACCGCGAGCCCTTTGTGCTCTCGGAGATGCTGGGGGAAGTGATGCGGGCCGTGGGTGCGCAGCAGCGGATAGAACAGCGGGGGATGGAAGACGGCTCCTGGATAGAAGCTGACGTCGCCATGATGGAAAGAGTGCTACAGAATCTTGTGGTCAACGCCATGGCCTATACGCCGGCAGGTGGTTGGGTTGCTGTGAGCTTGTTTCGTGAGGGAGATAAGTTATTGTTCAGCATAGAAAATGAAGGTCCGCCATTGGCGGCGGGGCTTCTTGACTGGATAAACGGAGGGCAGGTCCGGCCAGCGCGGCCGGCTATCGGGCTGACCATCGTGCGGAAGATCTTACAGCTGCACGGGTACAGGTTGCGCGCAGAGTCGCGGGAAGGGAAGAATTTGTTCACCGTGTGGATGAATACTTTCGATACACACTTGTGATCTTTCCGTGAGGACTTACTTGCGGGCCTTCGCTTACTTTGTTCTCAAATCAACATTATCATGAACTCTCGTTTACTATTTGCCGTCGCGGCTATTGCTGCGGCCTTATCGTCATGCTCCAAACAACCGGGTGGCGGCGTCACCGGGTCAGAAGCCGGAAAGATCGTCTATGTACTGAGCAACGACTATCACAGCAATGCGAATGCCGTGCTGGCCTATGCCATGAAGGCCAACGGGACGATGGAAGCCTTGCCGGGCAGTCCTTTTCCGACGCGTGGCGCGGGAGTCGGGAACCCGAAGCAGATACTGGGTCCCGATGACACCGACGATCCGCTGATCATAAGCCCCGACGGGCAGTATTTGCTGGCCGTGAATGGCGGGAGCAATACGATTGCGGTGTTCGCCATTGGTTCAAATGGGTCGCTGAGGCCGGTATTGGGAAGCCCGTTTGCATCGGGTGGGCAGACGCCCTGCAGCATTGCCATCAATGGGCGGTTCGTGTATGTCGCCAACAAGAGCCTGGACCCGCTGCATACGATCACGCAGCTGCCTAACTACAGCACGTTTAGTATCGACGGGTCGGGTCATTTGGAGCCTGTTCCGGGCGGGAAGGTGGAGGTTCCGGCCGGGTCCTGTCCTTCGCAGGTCCTGATCTCCAATGATCATCGGTTCCTGTTTGCCACCGACTTCCTGGCCTTTATGCTGCCGGCGGAAGAGCCGATTGGGACGCTGCTGTCCTTTGGGCTGGAAGGGACGGGCGCTTTGAAGGCCGCACCCGGAAGTCCCTATGTGCTGCCTGCTGCCGATGGCGGAGCGTTGGGGCTGGCGTTGAATCCTAAATATCCGACGCTTTATGTGGGCTTTCCCGTGGCCGGGAGCTTAGGAGCTTATAGCATAGACGAAAATACGGGTGTGCTTAGTCTGCAGAGCACCGTGGCCGGTGGTCCTGCCACCTGCTGGCTGAAGACAGATGCTGAGGGGAACCGGCTGTACTCGTTGAACTCGGGTGAGAATTCGGTAGGGGTATATAGTATCACGACGCCCAATGCGCCGGCGTTCATCAGCAAGCTGGTGCTGAAAGATCCGGGGACAACTTATACGACGAGCAGTGGGGGTACGGCGATCTCCTCAGGGGATTTTACGTTGGGCTTCTCGCCGAATGGTTCCACGCTTTATGTGGTGAGTCAGAACACCAATCCGGATCTTACCGTGGCTAACTTTGGGTATTTGCATGTGCTGAAAGTGGCGACGGATGGGACGCTGACGGAGCCCGGAGAGCCGGTGCAGCTGCCTGTGGGGGCGGATGTGCGGCCGATGGGAGTGGCGACGAGATAAGATGTGCGCGCGTGCGCATCTGAGGCCGCCTTCTCAGGCGGCCTTTTTATTTGGTTGTGCCTATCACTACCCGGTAGGTATTGTGATAAATGACATTGCCGTCGGCACGCTGGTAGGGCAGTGTGGACTGGAGGATGGCGGCATGGACGGTAGCATAGCCGCTGTGGTCGATGGCGCGGGCGGAAGGTCCGGAAGAGAGCAGCCCTTTGATGGCTGTTTCCAGATCGGGATAATTCCAGATGACGGGGACGTCGGTGGCGCTGATGATTTGGAAGCCCGCTTCTGTGAGCAGCTGTTCCAGGCGATGGCCTTCGGACAGGGCGAAGGGGCCGGGTGCGCCTGGCGGCGGGGGTGGCAGGAGGCGGCCGATGGCTGCGAGAAAGGTGGCGCCCTCGCAATCTTCCTTGTTTCCCCAGATCATCGTGAGAAAGCGGCCGCCCGGCTTGAGCACGCGGCGGGCTTCGGCCAGGGCGTTGGAGATGCTGGCCGCATATTGAAAGGAGTTGAAACCGGTGACGATATCGAAGCTGGCATCCGGGAAGGGCAGGGCCTCCATCTCGCCGGTGAGGAAGTCCACGCCGGGGGCTCTCTTCATTGCTTGCTGGACAAGCGGCTCCGTGGCGTCGAAGCCGGTGACGGTCGCTCCAGTGGTGTCGGCCAGGCTGCAGAAGTACCCGGATCCGCAGCCTACATCGAGAAGGGTAACTCCTTTGGAAAGGTTGAGTTCCTGTAACGCATATTCATAACCGGCCTGGCTGGTTACTTCCTGGTAGTCGGCCCAGTCACTAGCGCCGGGTCCCCATAGGGTCGATTGTATGGCTTGAGAACCCATTGGTAAGAATTTATCTTTAAAGATATTGAATTGGGCTGGATAAAGTAAATTGCCGCCGCAAAGGAGATCGGATTATGAATACAGCATACGTGATAGACGCGGTGAGGACGCCCATAGGTAAATATGGTGGAGGACTGAGCTCCATACGTCCTGATGACTTGTTGGCCCATGTGATCCGGGTGTTGATCCAGCGAAATCCCGGGATCGACACGGCGGCGATCGAAGATGTGATCGCGGGAGATGCCAACCAGGCGGGGGAAGACAACCGTAATGTGGCGCGGATGGCGGCCTTACTGGCGGGGTTGCCGGATACGGTGGCGGGTAATACGGTCAACCGGCTTTGTGCTTCGGGGCTGCAGGCGGTGATGGATGCTTCCAGAGCAATTTTTTGTGGTGATGGGGACATTTATATTGCCGCGGGTGTAGAGAGCATGACGCGGGCGCCGTTCGTGATGGGTAAGTCGTCGCATGCCTATTCGCGGCAGAACGAGGTCTTTGATTCCACTATAGGCTGGCGGTTCGTGAATAAGAAGCTGGCTGCGCAATATCATCCCTATAGTATGGGTGAGACGGCGGAGAATGTGGCAAAGCAATGGAAGGTGTCGCGGGAGGCGCAGGATGTTTTTGGGCTGGCTTCGCAGGAGAAATATTTTGCTGCGCTGGCGGCGGGGCGATGGGCGGATGAGTTGGCGCCGGTGATGGTGTTGGGGAGTAAGGAGGAGAAGCTCTATTTTTCAGGCGATGAGCAGCCGCGTCATACTTCGCTGGAGAAGCTGGCGGCTTTGCGGCCTGCTTTTTTGAAGGATGGGTCGGTGACGGCGGGGAATGCTGCGGGCATCAATGATGGTGCGGCGGCGATGTTGCTTGCTTCGGAGGATGCGGTG
>JAMFRX010000449.1 GCA_026224995.1 Puia dinghuensis | reverse complement strand
CATGTTCCGAATTGTCAAACACATAGGACGTTGTTTGATAGATCGGTACGGCCCTCGCTTTAGTGGTTGGGTCGATCTGCTGACCTGCATGCAGCTGCAAAGTCTCGAAATGATAATTACTCATGACGATTGGTTTGAAGTGTAAAAATTGTTGCCGTTTAAGATAGGTAGGGACAATCAGACGAGTGATGTGGTTATTAGCAGATGGATAGACGGGCGCCGCCGGAATGGTCATTATACGATTCGCCCGGTGGCAATACTAAGATAGGAATATTCTATTTATAGAAAAGCCAAATTTTCACATTGGCGGTTTATAGGTATTTCACTTCTTTATATTCAGGTAGGACTGAAGATCCCGTACATACTCCTCGAAGGCCTTCACGCCCTCGGGCGTGATCTTGCAGATGGTCTGCGGGTAATTGTCCTTAAAGGATTTGCTGACATCGATATAGCCCACCTCTTTTAGCTTATTGATCTGGACGCTCAGGTTGCCGGCGGTGGCGTCCGTCTTTTCCCGGAGGTAGGTGAAATCAGCCTCCTTTACCGAAATGAGGATGGATACCACAGCCAGGCGCAGCTGAGAATGCAATATGGGGTTTAGGTCTTTAAACATGTTGTTGTTTGGCTTTCAGGTAGCGCATTCTAAGGATCAGCCCGGGGATGAACCAGGCCAGCAGAGCCCCGCCGGTAATGCACAGCATGGTATTTGGATAGCCGCAATATAGACTATAGATGGCCAGGGCCCAGCAGGCGAGGCCGCCGAAAATGCTCGGCTTGAACCGCCGCGCATACCCGGTGGCGAATGTCGGGATACCATAGACGGCCAGGTAAAGCGCTGATATCCCGTCGTACGTTGGAAAGCGGCTAAAGATAAAGCCAAACAGGAACATCGTTATGCCGAAAGCGATCCAGATGCCCCCGACCTGGTCCTCTTCGTAATGCCGGGTGCCCCTTTTCTTTCCTTCCCGGATGGCGATCACTATCTGCGGGACGACCGCTACGACCGTCAGAAACCAGACCAGATTCAGCGCCGGTATATTAAGGTAAGAGTTGATATAGGCCACCAGGCTGCAAATGATGATCACGCTACCCCATAGCAGCGAGCTTAAGCCGGTGTCCAGGTAGTCTCTTTTGGCCTTCCTGATCATTTTGGCGATCAATTCCAGGCTTTCCTGGCTCGTGAGGTCTTTTTCTTGTTCCATTTGTGAAAGTTAAGAAGGCCGGGCGGTATTGCCGCCCGGCTGGTCACTAATTATTGCTATTGACATTGAGCCAGCATGGCCTCTGCCTGTTTCTGGCCCCAGGTAGGGTATAGCGGCTTGGGCTGGGCGCTCTTATACAGGGCGACCGATTTCTCGAAGATGGGCTTCGCCTTGTCCTTGCCGCCGCCGAACTGTGAAGGCGTGCCGAAGAGGCTCATCCCCTGCAGGTAGTACAGCCGGGGGTTGTTGGGATCAGCAGCCAGACCCTTCTGCAGGGCAGCGGCGGCGTCTTTGCCGTTAGTGGCCCAACGGTTTTGCGGGTCTACCAGCATCTGCTGGGTGGCGGACATGTTCTCTACGGCATAGAGCTCAGCATTCTTTTCGATCGCTTCGGCCTTGGAGAGATACGCGTTGATCTTTTGGGAGTTAGCGTCCTTATCCGTGGTGGCGGGAAACCAGCCGATGGTCGATTGGCACAGGGCGGCATAATAAAAGGGCAGCCATTGGGTCTTTTCCGCATCGCCGATGCGGTCGAAGTTGCTGGCCAGGCTTTGCAGCTGATCGACGGACTTGGCTGAATCCATGAGGGCGATGTTCTTCTGCATGGCCTGGGTGTACTTGTCGCTCTGGGCGCTCGCGCTCAGCGAGACCACCAGGGCCATAAAAAGGAGTGTCTTTTGCATAGTTGTTGTTTTTATCGTATAAAAAAATATGGTTTACAAATTGTTGTTGATAGCGTCCTGGGTCCTGTCCACTCCCCAGCTGAGGAAACAGCCGATGAAATAGAACCGGTTAGCCGGTGGCGTTATAGGTTGTTTGTACAGGCCGCTATAGGAATAGTTGTACCCGTAGACCGAATTATAGCCCAGGACATTGCTCACGCTGGCAAACAGGACCACAAACGCCTTCCCCTTGGTGCCGGTGCCGGAAGGGAGATATTCCGCGCTCAGGTTAAAGCTGTTGTAGTCCTTTGTCTTCCCCTGCTCGGCGAGATTGAATTTCGTTCCGTCCTGCAGGAAGTAATAGTAAGGCCGGCCCGTAGCAAAGCTATACGTTGCGTTGATCCCGGACTTGAGCTTGGTGAAGAACCGCTTGAGCACCACGGATGCAGTATGGGTAGCTGCGAAGTTGGGCATCAGCTGTGCGGTATAGTTGAGGTAATTTCTTTTCGTATCCAGATAGGAATAGCTGATCCAGTAGTCGAAGTTCTTGATGGTCTTCTTATCGCGCCAGAACAGCTCGATCCCTTTGGCATAGCCGCTGCCGCTGTTGTTATAGGTAGAATAGAAATAGTTGATAGGGACCGTCTTGATGAGATCCTCATATTTCTTGTAATAGGCTTCCACCCGGAAGATGCGATCTTTGGACATCTTCTGGTAGTTGATGATGTAATGTGTCGCTTTGGTAAATCCCACATTGGTGGTATAGAAGAGCTGGCTGTTCTCGGGCTTCTGGTAAAAGACCCCATAGGCCAGGGACACCTGAGCTTCGGGTCCTGTTCGGTAAGCAAGGGAGACCCGGGGCGCTACATCGGACTTGTTGATCAACGTGGAATGCTCGTAGCGTACCCCGACCTTTGCGGCCAGCGCATTGGTGAGGTAGATATCGGACTCCGCGAACAGGGAATTGAAGTTATCCTTGAACTTAAACATCGTATCGATACCATATACCGGGGTCCGGTATTTCTGATAGTTGTAGGAATACCAGTATTCTGTTCCGAAGCGGATGGCGCTCAGCGTACCCAGCTTCTTGTCGAAGACGGCCCTCACCTGGCTGAGGTCCTGGCGCTGGTCGATGCTGAAGGTCTTGTAGTTCATCCAGAAGGCGGAATCGGGGAAGGACACCTGCTTGTTCATCGCATTCTCTATCTTCTGACCTAAATTGTCCAGATTGGTGCTATAGCTCGCGCCGAGATCCATCTTCCAGCCATTGCTCAGGTATTCCCGCCAGCTAAGGTTGTTGTACCAGTTGTGGTTGGTGAGGCCGAAGGCATCCTTGGTAGAGAGGCTGTCGACATCCTGGCGGCGCAGGCCCAGGTCGTTGTAGGCAAAGGTGGTGTAGTACTTGATCATGCCGCCGCCCTTGGTGCGGATTCTGAAATTGGCGTCGGCATTGTGAAATTGAGGCATCCGGAAATAGTCCACGTCCTGAGGCACGGCCTTGAAGTAGGCATAGGCATTCACATAGCTGTAGCTAAACCCATAGGAGGACTGCTTATCCTTTGCCAGCTGCTGGGTGCCCACGCCGACAACCAGGGGGGAGATGGTCGCGTCGACCTCGGATTTTTCGGGTAAGTCTATGGACTCCAGCAAGACCACCGAGGAGAGGGCCTGGCCATAGAGCGCGGAATAGCCGCCGGTGCTAAACACCGTCCCCTTGAAGAGGAAGGGCGAGAACCGGCCGCGTTGGGCGATATCGGGAACGCTGGTGAAATAGGGGTTGTTAACGAGGGTGCCGTCGATATACTGCTTGGCCTCGTAGCCCGCGCCGCCACGTACGAAGAGGCCTTCGGTCTCCCCTATCTGCTGGGCGCCCGGGAGGGTCTTTAGGGCAGCCGTAATGTCGGCATTGGAGCCCGCGGTGGTGGCCACGTCGAGGGAGCT
>JAMFRX010000448.1 GCA_026224995.1 Puia dinghuensis | reverse complement strand
GCTTAGATCTCCCAGATTCCGGGCGCCGAAGGGAATCGCCAGGAGGATCAGCAGGCTCAGTGAAAGCCGGGGGAGTGACTTTTGGGGTTGGGGGCTGCCGCGATAACGGATCAGGAGCACGGCTGCGGCGACCAGCGCAATGATAGCCGGCGCCAGGCCGTAGGCAGGATAGGGTCCCAGCAGGAGCGTATTGGGCAGGAAATAGCTGCCCTTGGCGAGACTGATGCAGCCGAATAATAAAACCGGCGAAACGGAGAGCAACGCCAGCCTCGCCGCCGGTCTCCAGCCACGAAGGATTCCCAGGAGCACGCACGCGAGCAGGATGATCATAATGTCTTCGTAACGCGCGGCGACAGCGAGCAGGCCGTAGATATATACAGCGCGAGGGAGGGGGGTGCTGCCGGCGGCCAGGGCTTCTGTCAGCGCCACCATGAACAGGAACACGAAAAGGAGCTGAAGCACATACTCCATCCCGCTCACGACCAGCAAGGGCAGGAGTGTCAGCGCCAGGACGCCCACCAACACCAACAGCTGCGTCATAGGGGATACTCCTTTTTGGATCAGCAATTTTTGGAGCACCAGGAGAAAATACGCCGCCGCCAGGAAATTGACCACCAGCGGGACCAGCAAATGCGCTCCCGCGATAAAGAAGACCGGCGCGAGCGCCAGGGGATACAGCAGCGAAGAGCTCGCGCTCTGGAAGGCATATTTGGAGAGGCCCCACACCTGGTAGAAGGCCAGGTTACGGGCCACCGTGAGATTGACGAAGGCATCGTCCATGGGGAACAACAGGCTGCCATGCGTATGTCGCAGCACGGGGGACTCTATCAGGTACATGGATGCCAGCAGGACGAGGACGGCAGCGACCAGGACGGCCAGGGACCGGCCGGAAGGGAAAAGCATGAGGAAAGGTTTAATTAAATAGCTAAATGTAGGGCCCCCGGCTGCAACGGCAGGGCAGGGAGGTCTTTAAAAATAGAGCTATCTTGAGACCGCAAACACCATACATGTCCACCTACAGACCCTTTCTGCTAATCTTTCTCCTGTCCTCGGCGCTGGGCAGCTGCGCCGTCGTCAAAAAGGTAAACGACTATTCCAATAGCAGCCTCCAAAGCATCCGGGACTACGAAAAGCTGGACTGCAGCTTCACGGAAGCCTATATCAGCCGGCTCCGGCAACAGGAATTCGGGAACTACTTTGCCGTCACTACCCTGGAGCTGGACAGCACCCGGCCCTTGCGCGGCGACCGCACCACCCTGGCGCAGGCCAGAAAGATCGACTCCTCGATGGCGGTGATCTACCGGGTATTGGCAGGCTACTTCGATGGCCTGGCCCACCTCTCCGCGGACAGCGTCACGAACTATACCATCGACACGCTCACCGACAACCTTGCCGGGGGCGGCCTCATAGACACCATGGCCGTGAGCCCCGCCACCATCACAGCTTACGGCATCATCGTTCGCGACATCACCGTCGCCGTGGTATCGGAATACCGGGCCAAACATCTCGAAGCCTATATCATCCGCGCCGACACCCCCATCCAGATCCTCCTGGATAAATTCAAGACCAACCTGCAGGTGAGCCTGCGCAACCTGCTGGAATCGCAGCGGCAGGTCTATCGTGACGATATCTATCCGGATATGCTGAGCAAGGCTGCCCCCGGCTTTGGGAAAAAACAGGTCATCGACGAGTATGAACATCAACTAGCCATCATCCGCGAAAAGGAGCGGCTAATCGACATTTATGCCCGGAGCCTGGAAGCGATTGCGGCCGGCCATGCCTATCTCGTCGCTCACGTCCACGAGCTCAAGGCTAAGGACGTCAAGGCTCAGCTGTCGAAATATTCCAGTACCATAAAGGAGCTTTATACCAGCTTTATGACCATTAAAAAACCTTGACCATGGCACAACTGACTTCCGACCAGCTTAATCTTATAGGAGAAGAGCTCCTGTCCGTCGCCGATACGATCGGCAATTACCGGGCTCAGAATTTCGGTAAGCTCAGTGACGCCGACAAGCAGCGGCTCACCGACCTCCACGAGGACCTGCTGGGCAACGCCGACGAGCTGGCTTTTACTACCGCCATGGCCAATATCGACGATGCGCAGGCCGCTCTGGAGCAGATCAAAGGGATCACGGAAAAGATCAACAATAACCTCAAGACCCTTACCACGATCCAGACCGTCATCAACATCACCGGGGCCGTAGTGGCCCTGGCGGCTACCATCGTGACCGGCGGGGCTTCGGCGGTTGCCGTGGCAGGCGATATTGCCGCAGCGGCGGCGACGGTGGAGGCGCTGAAAGGCTGAGGGCTACCGCCCGCCGCCCGCCGGGTGCACCCCATAATTAGCATATTAGCAGAATTTTCTATAAGTTTATAAAAAAATAACCAACTCTACACCCCCATGTGGCATTCCTACCATTATTCTTACCTGCCATTCGGCCTCGGCTGGGGCATCATCCTGCTACTGGTCGTCCCTTATTTCATCCCTACGATCATCGCCTTTTCGCGCGGGAAATCCAGTGCCGCCGGCGTTTTTATCCTCAACTTCTTCCTCGGCTGGACCCTTATAGGCTGGGTTGGCGCCCTGATCTGGGCATTGTCGGCTGACAACCGGACGCAGACGGTGATCGTGAATAACCCGCCTCCGCCACCACCGCCACCTCACTCGCAGGGATATACGAATGTCACGGTGCGAAGGCCTTCGACACCTCCTCCCACCCAGCAGGATAAGATCGATCAGCTCCGGCAGCTCAAGCAATTGAAGGACGAAGGAGTGCTGACGGAAGAAGAATTCAACCGGCAGAAGGCGGCGATCCTGGGCTAGGCCCAGTATTATCAGCGGACCGACAGCGAACCCAACAGCGGACCCAACAGCGGACCGGGCAGATCAGGCCGGCGGCACCCCCCCTAACAGTTAAGGCTAACCATGAGAAGAGCGTACCGGAACATCGGTTATTATTTCCTGGCCATACTGGTCATCGTTTTACTAGGATTCTTTCAAAGCTACCTGGCGTTCGTACCCAGGACGATCCCCATTTGGGCCCATCTGCAATTTGCGTCCTTCCTGCTTTGGTTTGCGTTGCTGATCGCGCAGCCCTTTCTCATCAAGCTCAAGCGGTCCAGGCTTCACCGGAAGCTGGGCAAGGCCTCCTATTTCCTGATACCCGTGCTGGTGTTCTCGGCCCACATGATGCAGCGGTATGCTTATATGCATCTCCTGGTATCTCTTTCCCCGGACGACCGGCTGGACCCACTCCTCACTGCCTATCTCGACCTCTTCTTCTTCGTGCTCTTCTATGTGATCGCCATCATCTTCCGGAACAATCTGCCCCTTCATATCTGCTATATCGTCGGCACCTCGCTGATCCTGCTGAATCCCGGCCTGAGCAGGTTGTTCGGTGATCTCTTCGGGGAAGGGCTTGCCGCAGAGCTGCTAACCTTCGGTTTGCAGCTCGCTGTCGTGCCGGGGTTCATGATCTACGAGCATCGAAACGTGAAGAAGAATATCTGGAAGAGTCCCTGGCCGCTTTTGTTCTCGCTGATCCTGCTGAAAACGGTGCTATACTATATCCTGCCGGGGACGGGGGTGTGGCAGTGGGTGGCGGGGGAGATCGTGCGGTGGACGTACTAAGAGCATTCGTCATTCCGTTCGTAGACTTAGGATGGGGTTGGCAAAGGCCGCTTTCAGCGACTGATAGCTGACGGTAAGCAGGGTGATCAGAAGGATGCCGGCGCCCGCGGCGACGAAGATCCACCAGGAGAGGGCGGTGCGATAGGCATATTGCTGCAGCCAGCGGTGCATACCGAGGAAGACAACGGGCATGGAGATGAACATGGAAAGGATGACAAGCCGCAGAAAATCCTTGGACAACAGCGCCCAGAGGCTGAACACTCCGGCCCCCAGCACTTTTCGTACGCCGATCTCCTTTGTGCGCTGTTCGGCCACGAAAGAGGCCAGACCGAAGAGACCGAGGCAGGAGATGAAGATCGCAAGCCCGGCGAAGACGGCGGCAAGATCGCCAATGCGGGTTTCGGCGGCGAATTTCTGCGCGTAGTCGTCATCGTTAAATTTATAAATAAAGGGGCTGGCGGGGTTGAACTTTTTGAAAACGCTTTCGATGGCGGCCAATTCGGTATGTACGGGCTTGCCGGGTT
>JAMFRX010000447.1 GCA_026224995.1 Puia dinghuensis | reverse complement strand
TGGCAACGAGCAATATAGTTGTTCAGCGTTGGGAAATCATGCCAGAAAGCCTGGACGATGCCGATCCGGAGGTGCTGATCACGATAGAAGATCCGGAGGCATTGTGTATCTCCGCGGATGCGGTGGAGAAGATACGAGCGGCCATTGCGCAGCTGCCGCCGCAGTGCGGGGTGATCTTTCAGCTGGTGAAAGAGGAGGGGATGAAATATAAAGAGGTCGCGGAGGTTTTGCATCTTTCGACGCTGACGGTAAGGAACCAGGTGGCGATCGCCACGAGGAAGATCGCGTCGCTGTTGCCGGCGGGGATACCGTGGGAGACGGTGAAGGGTAATCGAAAAATTTAGTGCGCCTACTTCGTCAGCGACCGGATGAAATCCGTTTCCTTCGGGTCGAAGGGCGTGCCATCCGGACGGAAGATATCATGGAACCAGATCTTGGGCTCGGCGCCATCGGGCATGGGGGTATCCCAGGCGTATTTGGTGTTGGTCTTACCGGTTACCAGACCCCAGTTTATCGCCACAACATTATTCTTTTTCAGCAAGGGCATAACGTTAAAGAAGGTGCTGCCTCTCAGGCGGGCCATGTATTCCGTGCAGATCAGCGGGCGGCCGTAGGGACGCAGGGTATCGATGCAGTGCTGGTGTTTTTCGGGACCTTCATAATTATGATAGGTGATGACGTCGGAATGTGTCAGCTGGAAGGCGTTCAGCGTGGTCAGGTGGTCGCTCCAGACGCCGGCGGAGAGGGGCTGGTCGGGATCGGTCTCGCGGCCCCAGGCGAAGGCTTTTTCCAGGAGGGGCAGGCTTTTGTCGCCGTAATTGGAGTTGCCGGGTTCGTTGTAGAGGTCCCATAATAAGATCCTTTTATCATGGCGGAAGGTGGTGAGGACGTCCTTGACGTAGGCCTTAAGGGTGTCGACGAGGGCGGGTTCGTCGTAGTAGCGTTTACCCGGGTCGCGGAGCCAGCCGGAGTTGTGGATGCCGGGCTTGGGGGCGGGCTGGGTGCCGCCGTGGTAGGATTCGTTCCAGCAGTCGTCGAAGAAGACGAAGATGGTGGAGATATGGTGCTTATCGGCGATGTCCAGATAGCGGGTCATGCGTTGCTTGAAGCCGGAGGGGTCTTCCTGCCAGGCGAGGTGGTGGAGGAAGACGCGCATGCAGTTGAGGCCGATGGACTGGGCATAGCCCAGCTCTTTGTCGATGGTGGTGGGATCGAAGGAGGGGGCTTGCCACATTTCGAGCTGGTTGATGGCGGTGCTGGGAATGAAGTCACAGCCGCGGAGCCAGCCTTTGGTGGAGTACCAGGTGTTAGCCTTTTCTTTAGACCAGATAGGGCGGGGGGCAAGGGCGGCCGGGACGGGGGACGGGCCGTGATGAGCGGAGTGGGTATGGATGATGGCTACTGTCGTGATAGCAAGCAAGAGACTGATGATGCGCATAACCAAAGTAATTTGAGTGAAAAGATAATTATTCTCCGCCAGGTTTATGCAGTGGCGTATTGATATTTACCGGGATACCGAAATTGGGGGTGCCGTCTGCGTTCCAGGTGAAGGGCTGCATGCGGGGGCTGCGGGCGTTGCCGCAGCCGAGGCCGGCGGAGGCATTGGCGTGATAGAGCAGCCAGTTCTGGGTGCCGTCGCGGGAGATGAAGAAGCCATTGTGTCCCGGAGCGAAGGCGCTGCTGGCGGCTGCGGTGCTGAAGACGGGGTTGGGGGATTTGGTCCAGTCGGCGGGGTTGAGCGGGTCGCCGCCGGGCTTTAGGATGAGCAGGCCGAGGCAGTAGTTGTCGGTCCAGCAGCCGCTGGCGGAATAGGTGAGGAAGAGCTGGCCGCTGGGGTTGAGGAGGGCTTCGGGACCTTCGTTGACGGAAGGCGGGGCGCCCTGTTTTTCCCAGGAGAGGGTAGGGCTAGAGATGCGCACGCGCGGGCCCTGGATGGTAAGGGGATCGGAGAGGGCGGCGATATAGATATCCTGTTCTACGTTGACGGTGTCGGCCCAGCCGGACCAGATGAGGTAGAGCTTTCCATTGTATTCGAAGGCGGAGGCGTCGATGGCCCAGCGGTCGGCGGTAGTGTCGGCGACTTTTCCTTTGAAGGTCCAGTTGAGGCTGGTGGGGTCGGCGGCGTCGTTCTCGAGGACGTAGATGCGATGGTTGTTGTTGTTGCCACCCAGGACTTTCATATAGGCTGCCAGGTCACACTTGTTGATGTTGTCGAGCGCTTTCTTGAGCG
>JAMFRX010000446.1 GCA_026224995.1 Puia dinghuensis | reverse complement strand
TTGGCGATAAACCCGGGATAATCGTTGACTACGCAGGGCGTCTTCCCCAGTTGCCCGGCCAGCTCCACCATCTGCCGCGTGACGCCCGCATCCGTAGCATAGCCGTTGATAACCTCTATAAGCTTCATTACGGGCACGGGATTCATAAAATGAAGCCCGATCACCGCCGGAGGCCTCCGCGTTACTGCCGCTATTTTCGTGATGGAAATGGAGCTGGTATTGGTAGCAAGGATGCAGTTGGCAGGTGCGTGGCTGTCCAGCTGCCGGAAGATAGTAAGCTTCAGCTCTATGTTTTCAGTCGCCGCTTCTACGATCAGATCGGCCGTTTTCACCCCCGCCGGGATCTCGGTGAAAGTGGTAATATTCTCCAGTGTCGTTTTCTTCTGATCCTCGGTCAGCAGCCCCTTGGCGTTCTGCCTGTCAAGGTTCTGAGCTATCGTCCTCAGCGCCTTCTCCAATTGCTGTGGCTGTGAGTCTACCAGGCTGACGGTAAACCCTTTCTGAGCGAATACATGCGCGATCCCATTGCCCATGGTACCGGCGCCGATCACGGAGACATTTTTCATCATAGCTAAAGCTAACTCGTTAATTAAAGCTAACTGATTAATTATTATTCCGGAAGTCCCCCCGTTTCCAGGCCTGGATGAAGTCATTTCAGGCAAGCGGGTTGAAGATATTCATCGGCGGCGCCTGTCCCTGGTAATAATACTTTTGAGCGCTTTGTCTCAGGTAGGTAGCCGCCGCCTCGCCGGCATTGGCAGGTAGGGTCCTGGCCAGCATCCGCCTCTTGGAGGCATCATTATTTTGTCGGGCTATTTCTATATCGTCATCCGGCACAGGTGTGTTCACAAAATCCCGCTCGAACTGCTCTCGTGTCGGCCGGGCCCTGATCACCGTAGCAGGCAGGTACTGCGCATCCTGAACCATCAGCTGAACGATACTATACTGATTGCCACTAAAAGTATCCGGAACCATCAACGTAAAAGGCTTGTAACCCACGCTGGAAAATTCGATCTGATCCCCCTTCAGTACCACAATGGAAAAAATCCCCTGATCGTTGGAATAGGTGCCCTGATTACGTCCTTTCACTACCACACTCACAAGGGGTATAGCTTTCAGGCTGTCGGCTGTCATAATGACACCGTAAAGTTGAACAACGGAATCTTTTAACTTGTCGAACTGAGCATGTACGGCAAAAGGGGCGGCTAGCAGCAGAAAGTATAGTACAAATTTTTTCATTCAGTCTCAAAATTAAACTTTTAAACACCAAAATCGTAAACAAAGTAAAGCCGTCAAGGGTTAATTTTGTCTCAAATTAGAGTTTTTAACAAAATCTTGCGCATGACCCCTGAAAAAGTTTTAGCAGCACTCAGCAATGTCCAGGAGCCAGATCTGGGTAAGGACATTGTGACATTGAATATGGTGAAAGATATTGAGATCGAGGGCAATTATGTTGCTTTTACAGTAGTGCTGACTACTCCCGCCTGTCCGATGAAAGATCATATCAAGAATGCCTGTATCAACGCAGTAAAGCTGCTTGTGGATAAAGAAGCTACGGTAAACGTACGTTTCACTGCCAATACCACTACACATCGCAAAGATGCGCGCGAAGTCCTTCCAAAGGTAAGGAATATCATCGCCGTCGTCAGCGGCAAGGGTGGGGTAGGGAAGAGCACTGTCGCCGCCAACTTCGCCCTGGCCCTGGCCCGCGGCGGCGCCAGCGTCGGTCTCATGGATGCCGATATCTACGGACCCAGCGTGCCCATCATGTTCGGTGTCCGCGGCCAGCGGCCCATGATGATGGCCGGCGGCGAAAATGGAAAAGGCCTCATCGTTCCGCTCGAAAAGTTCGGCATAAAGCTTATGAGCATCGGCCTCCTCGTAGACGAGAAGAATGCCGTCGTCTGGCGTGGCCCCATGGCCAGCAGCGCCATCCGCCAGTTCGTCACCGATGTCTTCTGGGATGAACTGGACTACCTCGTAATCGATATGCCACCCGGGACCGGCGATATCCATCTCACCCTCATGCAGCAGGTCCCCGTGACCGGGGTAATAGTCGTCACCACCCCCCAGGACGTCGCCCTCGCCGATGCGAAGAAGGGCATCGCCATGTTCGGCCAGGCGCAGCTCAAGACCCCCATCATCGGGCTGGTAGAGAACATGAGCTATTTTACCCCCGCGGAGCTACCCGACAACAAGTATTATATCTTCGGAAAAGATGGCGGCAAGCGCCTGGCGGAAGAATACGATATCCCCTTTCTCGGCCAGATCCCCCTCGTTCAGAGTATCCGCGAAGGCGGTGACATCGGCGTTCCCATCATGATGACCGACGAAGCGGTGACCCGCAAAGCCTTCACCGAATTCGCCGGTAACGCCGCCCGCAGCATCGCCATGCTGAATGCGAATATTCGCATCGATAAAGTGGCCGAAGTGGTGGCTTGAATTCCGTAACTTACGGCATGTACATTCCCCGCCGCTACGAAGAAAAGGACAAGGAAAAGATCCACGCTTTCATCAGGGAGAACTCCTTCGCCATCCTCATCACCGTCCAGGAAGGCCACCCCATCGGCACCCATATCCCCCTGCAGCTCGAAACCAGCCCCGACGGGAAAGACATCCTCATGGGCCATATCTCCCGCGGTAACGAGCAAAAGCATACGCTCACCGACGGTGCCCAGGTCCTGGCTATCTTCCCCGGTCCACACGCCTACATCTCACCCCGCTGGTATACCCAGATCAACGTCCCCACCTGGAACTACCTAGCCGTACACGCCTATGGCACCGTGAAGATCGTCGAAGGCGAAGCCCTCCGCGCCGCCCTCTCCCGCCTCATAGACAACTACGAACACCAGCTTCCTCAACCCGTCCACATCGACGAGATCCCGGACAAAGACCTCCAGGCCGACCTCCGC
>JAMFRX010000010.1 GCA_026224995.1 Puia dinghuensis | reverse complement strand
GGCGGGGGCGGGTAGAGGCCCTGGCTTTTGCAGACGAGAGCCGGCTGCCGGTGGACATGGTAGTGGTTTCGGCGGGTATACGTCCCCGGGATGAGCTTGCCAGGCTTGCCGGTCTTGCCGTCGGCACCCGGGGCGGCATCATCGTGAATCAGCAGCTGCAGACCTCCGATCCGCATATTTACGCTATCGGGGAATGTGCTCTTTCCCAGGGTATGATCTATGGGCTGGTGGCGCCGGGCTACGAGATGGCCGACACGGTCGCCTCGAATCTCAGCGGCGGGCAAAAATCCTTTGGCGGCTGGGACATGAGCACTAAGCTGAAGCTCATAGGCGTGGACGTAGCCAGCTTCGGCGATCCTTTTGCCGCCGAGCCGGATTGCAGGACCATCGTTTTCGAGAACCGCCACAAAGGGGTATATAAGCGTATCAACATCAGCAGTGACGGTAAATACCTGGTCGGCGGCATCCTGATCGGCGATGCCGCGGCCTACAATATGCTGCTGCAAACCGTCAATAACCGGCTGGTGCTGCCCCCCGATCCGGAAGACCTCATTTTAGGCAGCCGGGACGGAGCCGCCGAAGGGGCGGGGGCGGTCAGTCTCCCGGACGAGGCGCTGATCTGCAGCTGCGAATCGGTGAGCAAGGGAGCCATCTGTGCGGCGGTCACGGAGAAGGGGGCGGAAACCGTTGAAGCGATGAAAAAATGCACCCGGGCTGGTACCGGCTGCGGAGGCTGCCTGCCGATAGTGAAAGACCTGATCGCGGGTACGATGAAGGCCGCCGGGATGTATGTCCGTAACACGGTGTGCGAGCACTTTGAGCTTTCCCGGCAGGAGCTCTTCGACCTGGTGAAGCTGCATGCTGTTCGTACCTATGCGGAAGCCCTGACGCATTGGGGCAGGGGAGATGGCTGCGAGGTCTGCAAGCCGGTGGTGGCGAGCATCCTGGCCAGCCTGTGGAACGAGCCCATCGTCAGGCAGGCCACCATCCAGGACAGCAATGACCGTTATCTCGCCAATATTCAAAAGGGCGGCAGCTATTCCGTGGTGCCGCGTATTCCCGGCGGCGAGATCACGCCGGATAAATTGATCGTGCTGGGGAAGGTGGCGAAGAAATACAAGCTCTATACGAAGATCACCGGGGGCCAGCGGATCGATCTCTTTGGCGCCCATGTAGGCGATCTCCCGGCCATCTGGGAGGAGCTCATAGAAGCGGGTTTCGAAAGCGGTCATGCCTATGGGAAAGCCCTGCGGACCGTGAAGAGCTGTGTCGGCAGCACCTGGTGCCGCTTCGGCCTGCATGACAGCGTATCCTTTGCCATAGAGATAGAAGAGCGGTACAGGGGCATTCGCGCTCCGCATAAGATCAAGGGCGGCGTCAGTGGTTGTATCAGGGAATGCGCCGAGGCGCAGAGCAAGGACTTCGGCATCATCGCTACGGAAAAGGGATGGAATCTATATGTCTGCGGCAATGGCGGATCGAGGCCGGTGCATGCCCAGCTGCTGGCCGTCGACATCGGGAAGGAAGATTGCATCCGGTATCTCGACCGTTTCCTGATGTTCTACATCCGCACGGCCGATCCCCTGACCCGGACGGCCACCTGGCTGAGCAAAATGGAAGGGGGAATAAGCTATCTCAGGAATGTGGTCGTCAACGACAGCCTGGGCATGAGCGGCCAGTGGGAGGAGGAAATGCAGACGCTGGTCGATAGCTATCATTGTGAATGGAAGGAGGTCGTGGAGAATCCCGAGCTGCGCAAGCGGTTTACCCATTTTGTAAATGCTCCACGCAAGAAAGATCCGGGGCTGGAATTCGGGGACATGCGTGGCCAGATCAAGGCGAAAGAATGGTAACAAAAGATCGTATATGGAAACAATAACCCTGGCCGGGCAGGATATCCCGGCGAAAAAGATCAAATGGCTTGCCGCCTGCCGGGCTGAGGACGTCCCGCAGGATGGTGGCGCGTGCGTGCTGCTCAGGGGCGAACAGATCGCCATCTTTCATTTTTCCCGTCCTGGGCAGTGGTATGCTACCGAGAACCGTTGTCCGCACAAGCAGCAGATGGCCTTGTCGCGGGGCATGACCGGCAGCGCCGGCGGGCATTGTGAGCCGAAGGTGGCCTGTCCTTTTCACAAGAAGACCTTCTCCCTGCTGACGGGTGAATGCCTGAGCGGCGAGGACTATCGTATCCGTACCTATCCGGTGAAGGTAATAAATGGAAAAGTATATATCGGCATAGCTCCGTAGGATTGGCGGAAGTTTCAGATTTTTGCTTAAAATACAGTGGATGCGCAATAT
>JAMFRX010000445.1 GCA_026224995.1 Puia dinghuensis | reverse complement strand
CCCCTCATAGGACATCGGCCAGAAGATCAGGTAGGCCGCTGCCAGGGTGATCCAGAAATGAACATAGGCGAGAAAAGGATTCATAAACCGGCCGAACATCTTGGGGAACCAGTGATAGATGCCCGCGAACATGCCGAACACAGCAGACACTCCCATCACCAGGTGAAAATGCGCCACCACGAAATAGGTGTCGTGCAGCTGTATGTCGATAGCAGAATCGCCGAGGTAGATGCCCGTTAGCCCGCCGGAGATAAAGGTGCTCACGAACCCAATGGCGAATAGCATAGCCGGCGTAAACCGGATATTCCCCCGCCAGAGCGTGGTGATCCAGTTGAATACCTTGATGGCCGAAGGCACGGCTATCAGCAGCGTCAGCAGCACGAAGATCGACCCCAATATGGGGTTCAGTCCCGTAACGAACATATGATGCGCCCACACCATGAACGATAAGGTTAAGATCGAAAACATGGAGATCACCATCGCGCTATAGCCGAAGATGGGCTTCCGCGAGTTTACGCTAAGGATCTCCGAGACCATCCCGAAGGCGGGGAAGATCACGATATAGACTTCAGGGTGCCCTAAGAACCAAAAGAGATGCTGGTAGAGGATAGCGCTCCCCCCCGTATAAGGCAAGGCCCTTCCCGTAGTTCCCATCACGATATCCGATAGGAAGAAGCTGGTGCCCGCATTCCTGTCGCATAGCAGGAGCACGAAGGCGGCCAGCAGCACCGGGAAGGAGAGAAGCCCCATGATAGCCGTAAACAGCAGCCCCCAGACACTCAGCGGCAGCCTGTTCATGGCCATGCCCTTGGTCCGCATATTCAAAACGGTGGTTATGTAATTGATGCCACCCATCAGCGTGGAGATGATAAAGAATGCCAGGCTGATGATCCACAGGTCCAGGCCCGTTCCGCTGGAAGAGTTCGGGTCATGCAAGGCGCTCAGGGGCGCATAGGCCGTCCAGCCCACGCCGGAAGGGCCGCCATCTACAAAGAAAGAGCTCATCATGATGACGCTGGCCAGGAAGAAAAACCAATACGACAGCATATTGATGAAGGGTGACGCCATATCCCTGGCGCCTACCTGCAATGGTATCAGGAAGTTGGCGAAGGTCCCGCTCAGTCCCGCCGTTAGCACGAAGAAGATCATGATCGTCCCATGCATCGTCATCAGCTGATAGTAATTTTGAGGCTGCAGCTTTCCATCGACGAACAGATGGCCCGCCAGCTTCTGCAGGATCGTATAGGAGGAATTGGGAAAGCCCAGCTGCAGCCGCATCAGCACGGAGAAGAATCCGCCAAGGATCGCCCACAAGATTCCCGTTATCAGGAATTGTTTGGCTATTACTTTGTGATCAGTGCTGAAGATGTAAGTAGTGAGAAAGGATTTCTTTTCCATGTAGTTGATAGCCCCCATAGGTGGCTCAACTATTATGCCCTGCTTCTTCTTGCCTCTGATAGCCCATGTCCGGAAAAGAATTCCCCAGACGGTAAAAAATTCCCCGTTCTATCGGTACGCCAACGCAACTAGCACTTCCTTCAGACGCATGGCAATTTTCTTTAATATTAGCTAAAAAAATTCATTTAAAAATCAATCGATTAGCAGGCCCCACCCCCTTTTCCCGTACGATTTCATACTAAATCGCGTTTAATAGCTGGACCCCACGGTCCCGTATCTTATACCCTAAATGAAAACGTCCCTATGAAGCACGTAGATTATCTCTATTTCAATATCTACAACTATTTCTATCGGATCAGCCAGGAAAGGCAAAGCGCCAATCCCCGAATGCAGGCCATGTACCTGTTCTCGCTAGGCTCCGGTGGATGGTTGCTCTTGTTCGAATCGCTGTATTTGCATCTGGTAAAACGCTCCCGGTTTTCCTCGCCGTCTCAATCTACCCTTTTTGCCGGCTCTATCTATGCCCTTACAGCCTTTTTCTTCCACTACATCTTTATCGTCAGAGAACGCGACTATAAAGTGTTTGGGCGCTACGAAGAGATCTTCCAGCAGAATCCCCGGCGCAAGCAGCACTTCATCCTTTCGCTCGGTGTTTTAATGGTGCCATACCTGGTGTTGATGGCATTTGCGCTGCTATTCCCGCGGCATTAGCAGCATAAGCTACCAGATCTTCACCCGCAGACTATCCGGGCGGTACATCTTATCGCCGGGTTTGATGCCGAAGGCTTCGTAGAACTCTGGCACATCCACCATCGGCCCGTTGACTCTTTCCTTTTCGGGGGAATGTTCATCCGTCATCACCGTTTGGCCAGGGCCTGCTTTCGCTGCTGCGCCATCCACCCATAGGCATAGCCCAGGAAGAAGCGCTGTGTGGGCGTATAGCCGCCTATTTTTTCCCCCTTCTTATAGGTGTCTGTTTTCCGGAACGCGTCCAGCCCCAGTAAGATCCCGCCAAGGTCGGCGATATTCTCCCCCTGCGTAGCGCTCCCGTTAATGTGCAGGGTATCTACCGGTATGAATTCGTTGAACTGCCGGATGATCATCTGCGCCCGTTGTGCAAACTGGGCGGAATCCTCTTTCTGCCACCAATTCTTCAGGTTGCCGTACTCGTCAAATTGCCTTCCCTGATCGTCGAAGCCGTGAGTCATCTCATGTCCGATCCAGTTGGCGCCGGCATAGCCGTATACAAAGGCATCGTCCAGGTCCGCATCCTTCATGCCGGGGATGGTGAACCCCGCGGCTGTCATCACGATCTCATTGTTGCTGGGATTGTAGTAGGCGTTGTATTCCTGCGGCGGCATCCCCCATTCACTCCGGTCCACGGGCTTGCCCAGCTTCCCCATGCTGTAATGAGACCACCATTCGTTGGCACTTAGCATATTCCGGGCAAAGGAGCTGCGATCTATTTTCATGTTGCTGAAATCTTTCCACTTGTCTGGATAGCCGACTTTCTTCGTCATCTTCGCCAGCTTTATATACGCCCTTTGCTTCGTGCTGTCGCTCATCCAGCTGAGCTTTGCGATCCGGTCCTTGAAGGCCGACCGGATATTTTCTATCAGGTCGCTGTATCGCTGCTTGGCGGTATCGTTAAAATATTCTTTGACGAACAGCTGACCCAGCGCCTCGCCCATAACCCGGTTCTCGGCGTCGATCACCCGCTTCCATCTTGGTTTCTGCGTCTTCACCCCCGACGATGACCGCATGTAGTCAAAGTATTGTCCATAGGTGACGCTGTCCAGATAGGGGGCGCTGTGCAATACCAGGTGAAAAGAGAAATAGTCTTTCCAATCCTGCAGCGGCGTTGTCGACAGCTCGGCATTTATTGCGGTAAAGAACTCCGGCTGACCCACGATCACGGAGTCCAGGTTGCCGCCCCCTATTTCCTGGAAAAAGACGTTCCAGTCGAAGCCGGTTGTCAAGTGCTGAAGTCCGATCCTATCCATTTTATGATAGTTCTTATACGGATCGCGCAGGTCGGCGAGCTCCCTTGAAGCCTGGGCCAAACGCGTTTCCAGCCGCAGAATGGCGCCGGCTTTTACCATCGCCTGGACACTGTCCGCGCCCAGCTGCCTGAAGGTCTGCGAAAGATAGTGGCTATAGGCATTCCGGACGGCCACGGTACTGGTATCCTTCTTGAAATAATAATCCTTGTTCGGCATCCCGAGGCCGCCCTGACCTAGCTGAAAGGCCATTTTGTTGCTATTCTTAAGGTCCTGACCCACGTACTCGTTGAAGAGTACGCTGACGCCTTTCAGATGAAGCCCCGCGGCCACCTTGGGAAGATCCGCCTTGGAAGCTATCGCCGCTATTGCCTTCAGCTCGTCTTGCAAAGGCGCCAGTCCCTGCTTGTCGATCTCGGCCGAATCCATGGCGCTATACCAGAAGTCGCCAATTTGCTGTGCGATCGTGCCCTGCGCCGCTTGTTGCGTAAGCGCATCGGCATTGACCTTCTTCTCCCGCTCGTAAAGCTCCTCATCCACCAGGTTGCCTAATCCCCAGCCACTCTCCGCATCCGGGATAGGCGTCCGCTTGATCCAGCCGCCATTGGCAAACAAAAAGAAATCGTCTCCCGGCTTCACCGTGCTGTCGATATCGGCAGTCAGGAAATCCGGCTTGGGGGCGGGCGCAGGTTGCCCGCAGGCTGCGACCAGCAGGATCAGGGGCAGCAACGTGGCATATAATGATTTCATAAATTGAATATAAGCAAACAAAAAACAACAGCAAGTTGTAAATATTTAGCTCTATCTTGGCGAATTAAACGGTTAATCTACAGGTCCTTGAAACGTAAAAAGGCCATATTATCGATGCTGTTGGGTTGCGTGGGATTGGTAGCGCTTGGTCAGGTAGAGGTCAAGGGCACGGTATACGATCAGTCACAGCTCTTTGCCTTGCCCGGCGTCAGCGTTTATAGCACCAGCGGCAAAGGCACGATCACGGACTCTGCAGGCCACTATAAGATCGTCCTCGCACCCAGCGACTCTATCTCCTTCTCTTATCTCGGCAGACATACTGCAAAATTTCCCGTTAAGCGCATCGCCCGCGGCTATCCCCTGGACATGAGCCTGGCCGTGCGGGTCGACAGTCTGCCCCTCGTGGTAGTGCGGCCAAAACCCTATCGGTACGATTCTGCAGAGAACAGAGACGAATACCGAAAGGTCTTCGAATACCAGCCCGACTACGTAGTGGGCGGCGAGAACGGGGGCGTAGGCTTTAACCTGGACATGCTCTTCAGCGCCCGCAAGAATCGCCAGATGCTATCCCTCCAGCGTCGTCTTGTCGAAGAAGAGCAGGACAAATACGTAAGCTATCGCTTCAACAGGAACCTCGTCAAGCGGATCACTGGCCTGCAAAAGCCTTCGATCGACACCTTCATGCGCATCTATCGTCCCAGTTACCAGTTTATTCGCAACTGCGAGAACGATTACGAATTCTATAAATACATCAGGGATTGCGGTGTTTACTTCCTCCAGATTTGGCGGCAGGATCATCCTGATTGACGTAAATTACAGTAGCGAAATAATGCGTCTATATGGAAATCATTAGAAGTATCCAAAATCGGATCTACGAGATTCGCGGCGAAAGGGTAATGCTGGACAGGGACCTCGCCGCCCTGTATGAAACAGAGACCAAGTCCCTCAACCTTGCCGTAAAACGGAATCTCAAGCGATTCCCCCCGGATTTCATGTTCCAGCTCACTAAAGAGGAATTTGAAGCTTTAAGGTTTCAAATTGAAACCTTGGACAACGCCAATTCTTTGAGGTTTCAATCTGAAACCTCAAAAACCCGCGGCGGAACCAGGTACATGCCCTATGCCTTCACCGAACAAGGCGTAGCCATGCTCAGCGGCGTCCTCCATTCCGACAAAGCCATCGATATGAACATCGCAATCATGCGCGCATTTGTGGAAATAAGACGTATCTTATTGCAAAAGAATGACTTACGCGAGCAGCTCCAGGAAATAAAAGCCCGCCTTGGCGAACACGACACCCAGCTTAACCATATTTACGACGCCATGGAGAACCTCATGGACGAAAAAGCCGCCCACCAAAAATGGGACGACCGGGAGCGCATCGGCTTCAAAAAGCGCTAGCCCAACCTACATAGCAGGAAAAGAAGACACACCCAGCTTATACTTAAACCGGTACCCCCAGGTTTTCCCATGATCTTCCTCTTTCAACACTTCCCGCGTTTTCTTGGAGATCCAGAATTTCTCTACCCCATTCTCATCCCCATGTTCCAGTGTCCAGCAGTCTACCTGCACACCCCCTCTGTCCGTCAGCAGGCCGCTGCCCGTTACGGTATAAGGCACTTCCACCGGCTTGCCGAAGCCAGGATCGTAGTAGTTGATCATAAAGGTCCTGTTCTCCTTATATGGTAACATGGAATAGATGATCAGGTCGTCATGCCAGTTCAGGTTATACTTCTCGAATGAGCCTGCCAACTCCTGTTGAAGGCTGGTTCGCATGGAGTCGGGTATATCCCGGATGACCTTCTTGGCATCGAATTTCCGCGTCTCGAAATCAAAGATCATATCGAAGCCATATGCCCCCCAGTATGTGTCATGCAGCAGGGTCGAAAAGTCCCGGGCGTCGAAAACCGTATAGGCCTTGTGGATAACGGAATCGCGGTCCCATTGCTGTCTCACGATGATGGCAGGCTTGTCATGATAGGTCTTTCGCTCCACGCTCATCTTCGCCAGGATCATGCTCGTCGCCGGGCTGTCCAATGCCTTCTGCCGGACGATCAGGTAAGAATAGTCTCCCGTCTGCAAGCCTTTGATGTTGAGGTCTGTGGGCTGGACGTGTAGGGTATCTCCTTTCTGCGCCCCGGCGGATGAGGATATAGAAACTAAAAAGAGCATGCTCAGTATATACTTCATGGTTACAGCTATTTTGTTGCCGTAAATATGAGCGGAATTCCCCCTAGCCCGTCAAAGTATTCAACGGCTGCACGTTCTTTTTAAACCATTTGATGGAATTTAATGCCTGACCTGCTCAAAGAAGAATACCCCTTTCTTATTTGCCACGACAATATCCGGCAACCCATCTCCATTCATATCCTGTACGAGCACCTGCAATCCAACCCCCGAATCATTATCTATCAGATGCGGCGTCCATTCCGGATTCGCACCGGGCTTAAACTCAAACCAATACAGGACCGACGGCTCATATGCCCCCGGGTCTTCGCCATTATGCGCAAAATACCGCTTGCCCGTAACAAGATCAGGATACCCATCGCCGTTGACATCTGCCATGGCCAGCGCATGTGATTCGGAGAATCCGTTATAGATCAGGTGATGTGCCCACGTCGTATCTCCCGTTTTCTCATGCCACCAGATGCCATAACGATGGGCCGAAGCGCTCACCAGCTCCTTCTGCCCATTGCCCTTGACGTCCAGCGCATAGATCTGCGAGCAGTCTTCGCCGAAGTCCGCCCGGTGAAATATCCAGGTCCCGCTTTTAGGATCGGCTGGGCATTCCCACCAGCCTTTGGTGATGATCACATCGGGCCTTCCGTCGCCGTTCATATCCGAGAAGCCGAGCCCATGGGTATACCTGTTCACGCCCGGCTCTCCCCGCCCGATGACATATCTCTTCCAGACGGTGTCGCCTTTAGCGGGCGATTTCATCCAGATCATCTCCTTTCCCACAGGATCATTGCACAGGATATCCGGCCTTCCGTCGCCGTCTACATCCACAAAAGCGGGCGACTCGTTACCGGCGTTCTTCAGGATCTCGTGCATCGGCCAATAGCCGGGCTTACCCTTCGGATTCTCATACCATACCGCTTCTTCCCCCGGCAGGCTGATACGTATGAGGTCCATCCAGCCGTCTTCGTTGACGTCCATGCTGAAATCCAAAAAGGAGTTGCTGAATTCCGTGCTCGGCGAATAATGCCGTCCCGGCGCCAGCTCATGTCTTGTCCATGTCGGGGCTTCGAACCAATAGGCGCCCGCCAGGATATCCGGCTTTCCGTCTTTGTTCACATCCGCTATCGCCACGCCTTCGGAGACGAAGTCATTGGTCAGGATATGTTTGACAAATCGCTTGTCCATGGCCGGTTCGCCGGCATTCTGTGCAGATCCGGACAAAGCCAGCAGGCTAAGGATGGCGCATATTGCTGTTTTTCGGGTCATGCTGCAAACACTTTTACCAGTTTCGCTTTTCCCTCTTCATCCGGCACCACATAATCGGCCACTATCTTTCCGCTTTCCCGTTTGTAGACGATCAATACACCATCCATACCCGTCAGAATATCTATCAGCTCAAAATGCAGGGTGGGGGCGAGCTCGAACCCTTTCAGGAAATGCTTTTGCAATTCGGCTTTGCCGGAAAGCTTCCCATCGTTTTTGCCCCAGCGTTGTACTACCGTTGGAGAATAGAATTCAACTTCTTCCGAATAATGCTCCATAATCTGTTGCATATCCCGGTCATTCCAGGCATTTATCCATTCAAGGGCCTCTTTTTTTAATCTCTGCATGTCCATATTTAAAGTTAATACTTTTAAATTCGTTGCATGAAAAGGAAACAATTTCTAAAGCTTTCCGGCTTTTCCACGGCCGCCCTATTCTTCAACCGGTTAAACGCCACACCCAGCTCCCCCGGCCCGTCCCTTCATTTCCCGTCTAAAGTTTCGTTGTGGGGCGGTAACCAATGGCTTGACTTCTCCGGCTCCAAAGAGCATTGGACCCTAAAGCAGCTGAGCGTCGACCTGCAGCATACCGATGATGGGATGAGTGTTCAAGTTCACGCGCCAAATGTGGCAATAGAGAAGATAAGGCTTAGCTGGGACTGGCCTGCTCCCGCCACGGGTAAATACCTCGGCGATGCCTGGGAACGGTCCTATGGCGATCTCTCCTGGGATAGCGGGTTACCCACGCAGAAGGCTCCGTGGTATTTGCTCATTAACGACGGCGCTCAAACCCACGCATTCGGCGTGAAAACAGGCGCCAGGAGTTTTTGTTCCTGGCAGGCGGGTCCCGGAAAGCTTGAACTTTTCCTGGATATGCATTCTGGTGGTTTTGGGGTGCGGCTGCACGACCGCGTTCTTCACGCTGCCGAGATCGTCACCATGCAAAGCACGCCGGGCGAAGATCCTTTTCACACCGACGCACGATTCTGCAAGCTGATGTGCGATAAGCCAAGGCTGCCGGAAAAGCCGGTCTACGGTATCAACGACTGGTATTTTGCCTATGGAAATAATTCAAAAGACCTGATCCTGCAAAGCACCCGCGCGATGGCAGAGCTTGCGCCGGCCACGGGTAATCGCCCATTTTCCGTCATCGACGACGGCTGGCAGACCGAAGACTTCAGCAAGCCCAACGAAAAATTCGGCGATATGTCCCTCGTGGCAGCTGAGATAAAAAAGCTCGGCATGCGGCCCGGACTGTGGACCCGCCCGCTCCTGGCTAACAAGAACGATAAGGCAACAAGTCTCACCCCGGACCGCGGCAGCGGATCTGAACGCTATCTCGACCCCACCCTACCCGAGAACCTGCAACGGATCGCCGACATCGTCCGGGGCTACAAACAGTGGGGCTTCGATCTGGTCAAGCATGACTATACGACCTTCGATTTCTTCGGCCGCTGGGGGTCTCAAATGAAAGAGGAGATGTCTCTCCCCGGATGGCATTTCAACGACCAGACCCGCACCAATGCGGAGATCCTGCTGGAGCTCTACAACACCATCCGTGAGGCCGCAGGGAATATGTATATCATTGGCTGCAATACCGTCAGTCATCTGTCGGCCGGCATCTTCGAACTTTACCGCATCGGCGACGATACCAGCGGAAAGGAGTGGGCCCGGACCCTCAAGATGGGCGTCAACACCATGGCCTTCCGCCTTCCCCAGCACAACGCCTTCTATGCCGTCGACGGCGATTGCGTCGGGCTGACTACACAGATCTCCTGGGAAAAGAACAAGCAATGGATGCAGCTCCTCGCAGAGAGCGGCGCACCCTTGTTTATCTCCGCCCAGCCCGAGGCTACAGGACCAGAACAAAAAGCCTATATCAAAAAATGTTTCGACCTCGCTTCCCGCGAACAGCCGATTGGCCAGCCTCTGGACTGGATGACCAATCCCCGCCCTGCCAAATGGCGGCTGAATGGACGGGAGGTGGAGTTTAACTGGTGAGAAGAATGCCTATTTCACCGCCTCAGCCCCAGCCTTCGCCACCGCATGATCATTCTCCACCGTACTCCCCGAAACCCCAATCGCCCCGACGATCTCCCCTTTGCCATTCTTGATCAGCACACCACCAGGAAAGCTG
>JAMFRX010000444.1 GCA_026224995.1 Puia dinghuensis | reverse complement strand
GCCGCAGCTCTTCATCTGCGGCCATTCCCATATCCTCAAGATCATGTACGACGAAAGATTGCACTGCCTCCACATGAACCCCGGTGCGGCAGGCCGCCAGGGCTGGCATACCGTTCGCACCCTCATCAGGTTCACCATCGACGGCGCCAATATGAAAGATTGTGAAGTTGTCGAGGTTGGAAACCGGTCATAGGTATTCCAGCAGCTTGCTGCGAAGCTCATTGGGCTTGAAAGGCTTGCTCACGAAATCATTCATGCCGCAGGCCATGATCTCATTGATGATCTCGTTGCGCGGCGAGGCCGTAATGGCAATGATAGGAACATCTTTCCAGTGCTTGCGGATCTTGCGGGTGCACGCAAACCCATCCAGCACAGGCATCTGTACGTCCATAAGGATCAGATCGTATTTCCGCCGGGAAACGAATTCCAACGCCTGCCTGCCGTCTACGACGATCTCCAGGCTGGCGCCCCAGCCGGTAATGAAACGCCGGGCGATATTGGCATTGAATACATTGTCTTCCGCCAGCAGGATAAGCTTATTGCTGAACTGATCGTTGCTCTTCGACACTACCTTCGGTAAGGCCGCGGCCGGCTCACCCCTGTTCCCCTGCTGCAGCACCATGCTGAACCGGAAGTTGGAGCCCTTTCCCGGGGTGCTGGTGACGACGATAGAGCTGCCCATCAGCTCCACCAGCCTGGCGGAGATGGATAGCCCAAGCCCGGTTCCGCCATAAAGCCGCGTAGTATCGCTGTCGGCCTGCGTAAACTGCTCGAAGATCTTCTCCTGCTTGTCCGGCGAGATGCCGATACCGGAATCGATCACGGAAAATTGGGTGGTATAGGACACCCCTTTATTCTCGGTCATTTCTATCTTCAGCTTGACAAAGCCCTCCTGCGTGAACTTGATGGCATTGCTGATAAGGTTGTTCAGCACCTGCGAAAGCCGGAAGTTGTCGCCTTTTACAAAGAAAGGCATGCGCTCGTCGTATTCCACGTCGAAGACGATATTCTTTTCTTTCGCCTTGAAGCTAAACGACTGATAGAGGCTCTGGGCAAGCTCGCGTAAATTGAAATCGATGGCGGAGAGCTCGATCTTGCCCGAGTCTAATTTGGTAAAATCAAGGATATCGTTGATGATGTGCAGCAGACTTTCGCCCGAGAATTGCAGGGTCCGCAGGTCCTCCTGCTGATCCTCCCGCGGCTGGCTTTGCAGCAGCAGGTGGGTAATGCCGATAACGGCATTCAGCGGAGTCCTGAGCTCATGGCTCATAACGCTCAGGAACTGGGACTTCGCCTTGGCGGCCTGCTCGGCCTTTTCCTTCATCTGCACCAGCTCCTGTTCCCGCTGCCGCCGCGAACCGATGTCCCGGATAAAAGCGCTGTAATAAGATTCGCTCTCATCTTCGATAGCCGTAACCGTCAGCTCTATGGGAAATTCTTCCTTGTTCTTGCGGATGGCCGTCAGCTCTAGGCGCTGATTCAAAATAGAGCCGTTCCCATTCTCCTGAAACCCCTGGAAGCCGTTCCAGTGGGTATATTCATAAGACAACGGAATGATGGTCTCCATAAGCGTACGCCCCTTGACTTCCTTCTCCGTATAGCCGAAGATCTCCATGGCCGCCTGGTTCCAATGGATGATATGGCCATGCTGGCCGGTGATGACGATGGCGTCCAGCGCACTGGAGATCACCCCGCTCAGCATGATCTCATTCTTGCGGAGTAGCCGCTGCGTCCGCTCGTTCTCCTTTATCTTCTGGTCCAGGGCGATATTGAGCTGCTCCGATTCCGCCAGCTTCTCCAAAAAGATCTGCTCGATCTGCGCCTGGGTAAAAATGCCCAGGTGCTCCCGGTCGACGATCTCCTTGGGAACGAGGGTCACCATGTACGGAAAGAATTCCAGCTCTTTATACTTCAACGAAAAGGCATCATAGCTCTTCTCAAAGATCTTCCCCGCCAGCGGCTCGCCGTAATTATTTCCAATGAAATGAAAAACGTCGAAGCTCAGAAATTGCAGGTTGCGGAAGATATCCGCATCCCGCCGCCGTAATTCCAGGCCATTCAGCTCGATGATCTTTTTTTCAAAATAACCGTCCCCCGCCCGCCCGAACTTCTCCTTGAGCGCCTTCAAAAATGAATGTAGGAACTGGATCGCCAGCGTATTCTTCTGTTCGGTCTCGCTGACAAAAAGAATGTTGAAGATAGACCCCTCCTGCAATAGAACGGGAAATCGCTGCCGGACCCTTTCCCGCAACGATTTTCTGTTCTGCTGCTCCACCTGCTCAAAGGAGGTGAGGTATTTCTCGAATAGCAAATAGGTATGGAAGACTTCCTCCGCGCTCTTCCCCGAAGACTTCAGCCCCAATTGGATAAGCTGCTCGGCATTGTCGGGAACGGAAATGCAGCTGTTCAGGAATTCGAACAGCGCTCTGTATAACGCAGATTGATCGCCCGGCTTGCGGGCAGCAGGAGATCGCTTCCTGCCCTTCAAGAGTTGTTTAAGCATGGAACTGCTTTGCTGTTATGCTCCTTTACTTGCTTTGTAAATCGACCAGAAACCAAGTCCGGATAATCCCCAGGTGACGATCAGGGCGATAAACCAGGCAATGGAACCGCTCATCTGGCCCAGGAGACTCTTAAAGATATTGATGCCGTAATAGTGTTCGATCTGCATGTGCAAATGCCCGACAGCCATGACCAGGAAACCCCAGGCCATAAACTTCATCCCCTTTCCGAACCTCCCGCCACGCAGCGCATAAGCCGTCAGAAAAGCAAAAAGTACAGCAATAAAGAGAAAAGGCAGCTCCAT
>JAMFRX010000443.1 GCA_026224995.1 Puia dinghuensis | reverse complement strand
GAGGAGGCCTCAATGTAGCTTGGATCAACCAGGGAGACTGGATGGAATACACCGTGGATGTGGCGACAGCGGGAGCGTACACGGTAAAATTCCGGGTGGCCACGGCCGATAATGGCGCAAGCTTCCTTATGGACGATGGGTCAGGGAATAGCTATGCGCAGATAGCGGTCCCGAATACCGGCGGGTTCCAGACCTATGGTACCGCAAGCGCCGTGGTGAATCTTAAGGCGGGTGTACAAACGCTCCGGCTGGTATCTACGTCCTTTTATGCGTGGAATATCAATTGGATCGAATTTGACGCGGGCGCTACGGGTACGAGCAATGTCGCGACGGCCCTCAGCGGTACGGAAGTCTCCTCGTTCCAGGCGGATTCTTCGCTGGGTCGCGCGGCTGTTCTGCTGCTGTATCCCAATCCGACGCCGGACGCCTTCTATTTGGACATGAACGATAGCCACACCGGAAAATTCCAGGTCCAGATCATCAATCCTTCCGGCAGGCTGCTCAAGACCTATAGCTTTGAAAAGGGCTTACCGGAAATGCAGGTGCAGGTATCGCTGGCAGGATTGCCGGCGGGTGTCTATGTGGTGCATATTGGCGGGGATAGCTGGCAAGAAGTAAGAAAAGTGATCAAGCTATAGTAAGTTAGGGCGAGAAAAGTTACCTTGGGGCGGTGATGCCCAGTGCAAGAACATTGTCCCAATTGGATGATCTGCGGGTGATCTCGACCGCGCAGCGCGATGAGTTCAGGGCCACCGGCCACTTGCTTGTCCGGGGCTTGCTGAGCGCGGCGGAGGTTGCCGGTTACCGGCAGCAGGTGCTTGAGGTTGCCAAGCAGCAGGGCAGGGAGCGGCGGAAGACGCCCGAAAAGGGGATCTATGGAAGGGTTTTTGGGCATATGGTGAACCTTTGGCGCACTGATGAGGGGGTTCGGCAACTGGTGTTGTCGAAGAGGCTGGGGAAGGTGGCGGCGGACCTGCTGGGTGTAGCCAATGTCCGGATCTATCATGATCATGCGTTGTTAAAAGAGGCTGGCGGCCGGGCGACCTACTGGCACCAGGATCAATATTACTGGCCGTTGGATACGACTGATACGATCACCGTGGCCATGGCGCTGACGGATCAGCACATCGATATGGGGATGTTTGTCTTTGCTACGGGCTCCCACAAATATGGGACGATCATGGACCCAAAGCTTTCATTCGAGCCAGACGGCACTTACCGAAAATATATCCGGGATCGGAAATTTTCCCTTAGCCGTGCGGCGGGGATGCGGGCTGGCGATGCGACCTGGCATTACGGTAATACAGTGCATCAAACGTCGGCCAATCTATCCGATAAACGCAGGGAGATGATGACCATTACGTATATGGCGGATGGGGCAAGGGTGGCCAGGCCGGTACACCCGGCGCAGGAATATGAGCTGAACATGTGGTTGAATGGGCTTCCGCCGGGAAGGCTGGCGGCATCGGAGCTGAATCCACTGGTTTTGTAGCCGACATGTGTGCGGACGGTGCATTGCAACTACGCAGGAGATATAGTATATTTGGGCGTATATGCACAAAAAGCTAGAAGCCATAGATTTCCTTAAAGGATATGCTATGCTTTCGATTGTGATCTATCATCTTGGCCAGGCGATGAACTTGCGGCCGATCCTGGCGAGAATGATCGATTTCGGCGGCACCGGTGTGCACACCTTTATCTTTGTATCGGGTTTTGGTCTTTACTTGTCGCATCTGCGACGACCATTGTCTTTCCCCCAATTCCTGAAAAAAAGATTTACCAAGATCTACATTCCCTATATCATTATCGTATCGGCCAGCGCTTTGCTTTCATTGCTGGTTCCGATCTACGCCAATTCGGCGTATGCTTTTTTTGGGCATGTATTCCTTTATAAGATGTTTGATGATGATATCATGTCGAGTTACGGGTATCAGCTATGGTTTGTCTCCACGATCATCCAGCTTTATTTTATTTTTCCCTTTCTTGTCCGGATCAAGGAGCGGCTTGGCGGTTGGACGTTCGTATTGCTCGGATTGGCCATTAGCATAATCTGGGGGATCTTTGTTGTCAGCACGCGCAGGGCCGGCATGCGCATTTACAACGGCGCCTTCTTTTTATATTTATGGGAGTTTATGCTGGGTATGGTGCTGGCTGAAAAATATTTCGTGAAGGGTTACGAGTTCTGGAAAATGAAAACAGTGTATTTGGTGCTGTTGAGCGCTGTCGGTATCGGCGGGTATGTGGGCATGGCCCTTACGTTTGGCGCTTATGGAAGATTGCTGAATGATGTTCCCGCGCTGATCGGGTATACCTGTCTGAGTATATTATTATACCGGTGTTCACTGGTATTTTTCAATTCCTTTGTGCTTTTTATCGCAAGAATATCGTATCCGCTTTATCTTGTTCATGTACTGTTATTACTACTGGTGCTTCAGGTCATCCATTATTACGGGGCAGCTTTTTCGTGGCCCATGGCTATTATGACCTTCCTTTTATGTTTGCTGGCGGCTTATTGGCTGGAGAAATTTTTCAGATGGGTGGACCAAGTGCTTTTAGGACCGGAGAAAGCTCTATCGCGGACTCTTTAAAAATCGATTTGTAAGCCACTTGCGCACGGGTTCATCATAAAGTTTCAATGATGCGTAGGCTATGGCAATGCTCACGATCAAAACGGCCAAGCCCGCTAAAAGACCCTTTGCCATGGGAACATTATTGTTAAGCACCCAGGCCAGATACACGCAATATATTGGGTAATGCGTGATATAGATCGGATAAGATATCGCTCCCAGAAACTTGCATATTTTGATTGAATATTTTCCGGTAATTCTGCTACCTGCTCCTACAGCGACTATCAACGGAAAAAGAATAACGATGCAAACCGATTCGTACAAGCCATTCATCCAGAGGTGTTCGGTGCCTCCGATCCTGGGGATGGATAAAAGAACACACAGCAGCAGGCTGCAAATCGCGAAAGCGCTCTTGAGATGTATGAGCTTGCCCATTCGCACTAGCAGCACCCCGGCAAAAAAGGGGTAAAGCAGTCGGGCAAAACCAATATGAAGGTGGGATTTTTGAAAACTAAAACCTCCGTCAACATCTCCCAGCGGGCCCAGCAACAAAAATTGAACAAGAAAACAAGCTGCTAAAAACACAAATACAGCCAGCAATGTCCTGGAGAATCGTCGAATAACCAGGGCATACAGGATATTGGCAATGTATTCATAAAAAAGCGACCAGGCAACACCGTTGAGCGGGAGCATTTGCCGCCAGCCGCGAATATCCATGGAGGTAGTCAACGGTAGCATAGTAAAGCCAAGCAGCATCACCAGGAGCATCTTCCAAACAGGGGTAGTGGCGATCAATGGGAATGCTCTGCAGGTCTGTGCATAAAAAAGCGCCGCGCCAATGATCGTGCCCATAATAGCCATCGGCTGCAAACGGATAAAGCGTCGTTTATAAAAATCCCATTGGGTCATTTTGCCCCAACGGTCGTCATAGGCATAGGCCACTACAAAGCCTGACAAAACGAAAAAGAAATCTACTGCCAGATAACCGTGATTGATGAGCTGGTGAAAATGATCGCCAAATGAGTTGAAGATATGAAAAGCGACGACCAAAATAGCTACCACGCCACGCAAGCCGTCAAGGATCTCGTAATGGTTTTTAGTTTGGAGATACGCAGGGGTTTTACGGGCTGTATGGGTGTCTTTAGTTGTAATGTTCGGCATTATAAAAGGTGAATTTATCAAAGAAAGGTGAATTTATCAAGGACGATTTTAATTCGGAGATTTGCGTTATTTTTGGTTCCATGAAAAAGCTGATCCTGCCGGCAGGTATTTTATGGGCTCTCCTTTGCAGCACCATTGTTTATTTCGGCTTTACGACCAACTATACCATAGATACCTTTTCTCCTGGATCCTTTCAAAAACAATATACGCATCAAGTTTACCGGTACCGCGTGCTCAGTCAATGGATGATCCTTGGGTTGGACAGAGCGCTTGAGGGGCATATGGACGAGAATGCGAGGGATAAAAAAAGGCTATTGGTAAGGGACCCGACTGCCACCAACCGGTTCTATAATGCTTATTATCTCCTGAACACTTTTTTTCTGGTATTGATGGCTATCGTACTGGTCTTATTGCTGAGCCCGGACAGGCTGTTGCGGGCAAGCAGTGGAGAAAAGATATTGTTGCTGTTCTTTTTGATCAGCCTGACCTGTCTCACGCAATT
>JAMFRX010000442.1 GCA_026224995.1 Puia dinghuensis | reverse complement strand
TACCTTCGATGTGAATGGGGCTGCGGCTGCTAAGAAGGTCATCGTGAATCCGGTGACCGGGGTCATCAACCTGGAAAAGACCCTGGATGGGACTTCGCTTTTGAGCTTAGGCGGCGCTTTCGGTCTGTTACCCCAGGACGGGTCGGTCATTACCGTTCCAATTTATTATAAGCTGAATGACGCCAGCAATCAGGCCTTGATGAGCATCAGCGTGCAGATAGAATATTACAACAGCGCGTCTTCCATCAATTCGGGACTGCTCAGCGGCCTTCTGAATAGCCTCAATAGTTTGTTGAGCGGGAACCTGATCACTACTTCGGCTAACCCGAGACCGCCGATCATTATCATCACCAGACGACGTTAAATTTACTGATATCGGATACGGCAGGCGAGGGATATATATCCTTCGCCTTTTTGTTGGGTTGATGGAATGGGGGGAGGGCAAATACTAATGGTTTCCCCTAACTTCGTTAGGCTGATATGCCTCATAGCCTACTCCCAATACGCCTGATCCTACGGTACGCGGTCCTTTTGGCGCCGACGCTGCTGGTCTTTTCGGTGCTGGTCCCGGGAAGTCCCGGCGGTCCGCGGGATAGGCTTCTCAGCCTCTATAGAAGGGCTGACAGCCTCTACCGGCTTTCTGCTTCGACCCCTGTTACCGATAGCATGGCCCTTGTCGGGTTCGGGGAGGTCGTGGATGGGTTCAGGGCTTTACCGGGGCATAGCGGCAAGGACACCCTGCTGGCGGGGGCTCTGTTACGAAAGGGCATCCTGCTGGATGCCGCGGGCAACTGGCCCCGCGCCAAGGCCTGCTATATGGACGCAATGGATTGCAGCGAGCCTACCGATTCGATTGCTTTTGTTGCGGCCGTCAATGTCGGCGGGATCTACTACAACCTGAACCACTTTGATAGCGCCAACTACTTCCTGCTGAAGGCACGGGCGCAGGTAAACAACTTCAACGATAGGGATGACGAGGCGCGGGTGTTCAACTTGTTGGGCATCCTCTACTATGACAATGGCAATTACCGGGAGGCCAAAAACTATTTTGACAAGGCGCTGGAAGTGATACGGGAAAAAAAGCCGTTGGATACGACTTTTGCGGTGAGCCTGCAGACGAATATCGCGACCTCTTTTTCGCGGCTTGGGCAATACCAGGAAGCTTTGGCCCAGTACCGGCAGCTGTTGGGCTACCGCTCCGTGATCAACTACGTGAATATGAACATGGGGAATGCCTATGTTGGTTTGGGCGATTATATTTCCGCGTTAGCATGTTTCCGAAAGGTAGATGCGAAGAAGCTGCCCTGGGTCTGGAACGAGATCGCTCATACGCAGGAGCAGCTGCACCGGCCCGACTCCTGTATCTGGTATCTGCGCCGCCTGCAGGCGGCGGAGCGGGAGACGCCGGAAAAGATCCATGTCGTGGACATGGGCATCAATGCCCAGTATGAGGCGGAATGGCTGCGGGACCAGGGGCGTTATGCCGATGCGTTGGCGAGCCTGCAGCGGGCCATCGTGCTCTTTGCGCGCAACTTCAGCAATACAGATATCTATTCCAATCCGGCCAATTTTATCGGTACGGTGGCCGACTACCGGCTGTTCGATGCCCTGGTGGAAAAGGCCACGATCTTCCGGCAGCTGTATAAGACCCGGCCTGAGGCGCCATACCTGCGGGCCTCCTATGCGGCCTATACGGCGGCCTTGTCATTACTGCGCTACATAGAAAAGAGCTATGCCACGGATGAGGCCAAGCTGTTCCTGAAGAAGAAGAGCGGGCCGGTGCATGCCGATGCGCTGGTGGTCGCTTTGCAGCTGGACAAGCTGTATCCCCAGGATGGCTATATAGAACAGGCTTTTCTCATCAGCGAGAAGAGCAAGGCTTCGGTGATCACCGCCAACCTGGAAGAAAAAGCATTTACGACCCTTTCCGGTGCGGGGCAGGAGCTGCTGCAAAAGGTGAACGACTGCAAGTACAATATCGCCCGGCTGAATATCAGAGGTGAGTCGGCCACTGACAATGTAGCGCTGGCGGCGATCGCCCGGGAGAAAGAGGGTGATGAACGGGAGCTCTCGCGGTTGGAGAATGCGCTGGAGCAAAACGGGGAATATTACCAGCTGAAATATGGGGATACCAGTCCCGGTGTAGGGGCGCTGCAGCAGTCGCTGAAACGGGGGCAGGCGTTGATCAGCCTTTTTGCGGCGGACAGCGCGATGCATGTGTTTGTCGTGACGAAGGATGGCTTCAGCTATCTGCGCCTGGGTGATCTGGCCGGTTTGCAGGCCGATACAGAAGGCTGGCTGGCAGCCTTAAAGACTACGGGCAATGGACACCGGTTTCGTGGGGATACCATTGGCGAGAGGCTATATACGCGGCTGATCCGGCCGATACAGGAGGTGGTGCGGAGTGAGGACGAATGGATCGTCGTCCCGGATGGGTTCCTGTATCTGTTACCCTGGGAGTCGTTGCCGGCGGATGCGGGTGGGGAGCGGCGTTTGGTGGAGACGACGACGATAAGCTATCGGTGGTCGTCCAGGTTGTTGATGGAAGGGGCTGGCGCGGCCGGTGGGCAGGGGATACTGGCTTTTGCGCCGTTTGCCAGCAGGGGAGGTGACAGCGGGTTCAGCCGGCTGCCGGCTTCAGCAGAGGAGATAGCGGGGTTAAAGGGGGGGCAGTACCTTGACAGCAAGGCGACGAAGGAGCAATTCCTGGAGGCCGTGAACCGCTATCCTATTGTCCACCTGGCGACGCATGCCGTCTCTTCACCGGATAATGCGGCAGCATCCTTTATTGCCTTTTACCCTGCTAAGCATTCGGCTATAGAAGACCGATTGTACCTGGAAGAGCTATATGGGCTGAACCTGCGGGCGAACCGATTGGTGATCATAAGCGCCTGTGAGACGGGTGAGGGGGAGGTCGTCGCGCAAGAGGGGGTGATGAGCCTGGCCCGCGCCTTTGCTTATGCCGGCTGTGGGAGCACCATCAACAGTCTTTGGAAGGCGGATGATCAGGCCACTTCTTTTATTCTGCGTAAATTCTATGTATACCTGGAGCGGGGAGAAACCAAGGCGAGGGCCTTGCAGCGGGCGAAGCTCGACTATCTTAAAAGCGATGCGGTGGATAAGAGTCCGGCCTATTGGGCGCATCTGGTATTGACGGGAGACAGCGGGCCTTTGTATGACAAGGCGTGGCTAGGAGGTTGGGGATGGCTGTTGGGAACGGTTTTAGGAGTAGGGGCTCTGGGGGCTTTAGTGGTATGGGGGAGAAAAAGGGGGAAGAAAAAAAGTCGACGGGTTTAGAAAAGTTTTATACGTTTTGGGCCATCGGGTATCTAGTCTTACAGGGTACGTCGACTTTTTTTTG
>JAMFRX010000441.1 GCA_026224995.1 Puia dinghuensis | reverse complement strand
GATTATTTATGAGCGAAACATCCTGTACCTTCGACTCATAGATAACTTTTTGTTGTTTTAAATAGCCCCAACTTTTTCCACGAGAGGGGGCTATTTTTTTTCTCGAATGCAATTTACGCGCAATCCTTCTTCTACAACACTTTCAGCCGATTTTTATTCCCTACTTTTAATCTGACAAAGTAGAGCTAATTCAAAATTATATTACATTTTTTAATAAATATTCCTACAAAAATAGATATTCCATTTCAAAATAAAATTCAACTTAATGGTCACTATACCGTTAGGTTCGAAAGTCTTTTTAAGTCAAAAAGAAAGTGGTTCGAGAATTGTATCGTACGGCCCGCAAAAAAAAGGTTCACAGCTATGTGAGCCTTTCTTATTCGTACACATTCGAGCAGTTTACCTACTGCTATTCAGAGGGCACCTCATTTATCTACTTCCAGTATTGCTACGGTTACTTCCCGGCGTTGAAAAAGGAGATCGATGAACTTTACCAGATCCGGTGGGGCGCCGAAGAAGGTTACAAGATATTTAAGGCGCGGGTGCAAGTCGAGGCCTTTAGCGGCAAGACCTTGGTGCCCGAGGGGATCGATCCCGGGCATAAAAAAAGCATCGCGTGGGAGATGCTATTTTCGATACTTTCCGGGCACGGGGATATCGATAGCGCAGCAATTTAGGCCTGACCCTCAATCTTCCTGGCTGCAACCCCTCTCCCCTTCTCCCCACCTGAACCTTGTCCAGCTGCAGGCCCATCGCTCTTAAGATGGCGCCTGCGTGCGGGGGTTTCCACGACTCCTTTATGCGTCGCTCCCGGCCCCGCCGCCGCGGGATCTCCCACCCTTTTTACAGAGTCAAAGGCCGGCACAGACTGATGAATGAGTGACGCACACTTTTCCCAAATGGTCATGCCCCCCACCCCCACCGCGATCAGGAACACGATCACTTTCGTCTTATTATCAAAAATCACATGCGCATTTTTGGAACGTTGCGCGCGTTCGTTCAAATAGTCTTTCATGCAAGGAATCCGGTTTAATGGACCTACAATGTAATAAATTTCCGAATTCCTAAGAAAAGCCCGCAACTAGCGGCCTAACGATACAAAAACTTTCTTCCAAGACCTCCAATGCAACGTTTGCCGGCCCCACGAAGTCAGGTAAAAAACACCAGCATGCACAAAACAACCATCCTTTTCACCCTTCTGCTGACATTGGCTGCATCCGGGTGTAAAAAAGGAGGGGCATCTGCCGAGAACCCCGATCCCTCGATCTACGGCAAGTGGTTCCTCATAGCAAGTCTCTCTGACCCAGGCGACGGCAGCGGTCAATGGCAAGCCGTCCAAACGCCCCACGACAATTATATAACCTTCAAGACCGACAGCACCATTGAAACCAATTATAGCACCGGGCTGGCGCAAAGATTCACGCTGACTGGTAATTCCATTATTCACTTTGTGGTTGCCCCTGGTGATACGGTCAACAATTCGTACCATATCGACCACAACATCCTGACACTGATGGGTGGCTGCATCGAGGCTTGCGGTCAAAAATTTGTAAGAGACGGCGACTAATGCTCCAACCGCAAGTTTGGATAGCGATTGAACTTTACTCGGATTTTCACCGCGGGGATGCTTGATTTCGCCGGCATTTGCGTAACTTAGGATATGCGCTTGCGTCATTTGCTTTTCAGCTTTTTTGGCCTCGTGGCGCTGTCAACGCCGGCAGTCGCCCAGCAAGTGCTGACCGGTAAGGTCAGGCAAAAAACCACCAACGCTATCCTTGCTTCCGTCACCGTGGTCAATCATACTCAGAAAAAATACAATGTCTCGGATGCGGGAGGTAACTACCGCATAGTCGCCAATCCGGGCGATACGATAACCTTTTCGTCCGCAGGATACCACGCCGATACCGCCCTTGTAGCCCAATCGGCACTGCAGGATAAAGACGGTTATGTCGTTTATCTCGAAGCGAATCTCGTCGAATTGCCTTCGGTTCTTGTGGGGCAGCTGTCCAATTATCAATTGGACTCCATGCAGCGAAAAGAAGACTATACCTGGGTGGATAACAGGCATAAGGTCAAGCTGGCGGGAGATCAGACACCTGCCGACGGCGTAGGGGTCGGTTTCAGCCCTGTGACTTATTTTTCAAAGGAGGAACGGAACATGCGGCAGCTAAGACAGCAGCTCAAAGTGGAAGAAAAGGATTTCTATATCGATTCCCGGTTTCCTCCTTCTTACGTCTCCATGGTCACCGGATTAAAGGGCGACTCGCTGCAGCACTTCATGGATGCTTACCGGCCCACTTATAATTTTTGCCGCAATGCTTCAAATGAAGATATTTTACTTTATATAAATGAAAAGCTGAAGTTTTATCATAAATCCTATCTCGAACACCCCATGTTTGCGGCTAAGCAGAATTAAGCTTACGTAATGAAGCCCAAGCTCAGCCTGGGCTCCAATATCGTCATCACTGATCCCCTTCCCCTTTTACCTCCGTTCCCGTTATCGTCGATCCCGGCACTGAGCGCCTCCGTGTGGGATTGGGTATCACCTTCCTGGCCGCCAGGTCATACCGCTGACCCGCGCTCAGGAAGAAGAAAGGGCCATCTGAAGCCGTATAGACCTCTCCACGTCCCTGCACATGTTTCTCGCCGTCCCCGATGATGGTAGCATAATCATAGATCGCCACATAGGACTTCCCGAGCACTTCCAGCGTATCCTTTTTGATGACCACGGCCGTGGCTTCGTCCAGTCCGAGACCGATCAGCTTCGGCGATCTCCGGATCAGGTCCACCAGGTCGAACTGACGGTTGCGTTTCAGCAAGTGCTGGTCGACGGCGGAATTCTTCAGAAAGCCCAGCCCCTGCGTATGGTCGCCGATCAGGATCTGTGGCCCCTTGGTGTCACCCCGCCAGAGGAAGGAGCCCTGAATGCTGGCTCCCGCCGAACTGCCGGCGATCACGCCGCCGCGGTTCAGCACATCCCAGAAAGCCTTATGTGTAAGGGTATTGAGATAAGAGTCTGCGATCCGCCATTGCCGGCCGCCGATGAAATAGACGCCCGTCGCCCGTTTCAGGGGAGCGATAAAGCTTTCGCTGTTGGCCGTCTTAAGGTCCTTTGTATGCAACAGCGTGACATCTTTGATGCCCGTCTCTTTTTTAACTTCTTCCACATCCTTTTGATCGAATGCGGCGGAGTCGCCCGAGCCCGTCGTCACCACGACGATGACCGCCTTGTCTTTCCCGCCGGCCAGTTCGGTGAACTTGGCCCAGATATCGGCTGTGGAACCTACATTCCCACCGATGATCAGCAGCGCCCCGTTCTGCGGTCCGTGCTTGGTTGTCGTATCCACGATCTTGATAGGAGGAAGCTGCGCCAGGCCAGTGAGGGCCGCAAATATAAATCCGGCGATAGTCAGTATTTTTCGCATATTGGTGTTGTTGTATAGTGAATTATTGTTCGTCATCGTCGTCGGTATCCTCTGCTGCGTTGCGCGTACCGGCCGGCGGATCGATCACCCGCCTTTCGGCCAGGTCATAACGCTGTCCCTCGTGCAGGAAGAAGAAGGGGCCGTTGGACGCCGTAAAGATCTCCCGGTTGCCCTGCACGTGCTTGACACCGTTACCGATGATGGTGTTGTAATCATAAATGGCCACGTACGCCTTGCCGATCACTTCAATCGTATCCCGTTGCACCAGGATGGCCGTCGCCTGGTCCAGCCCGATGCCAATCAGCTCGGGCGTCTGCCGGATGAAGTCCACCAGCCCAAACTGCCGGTTACGCGCCAGCAGATGCTGATCGATCACCGAGTTCCGCAGGAAGCCTAGTCCCTGGGTATGATCGCCGACCAGGATTTCAGGTCCCTTGGTATCGCCGCGCCATAAAAAAGCGCCCTGGATCG
>JAMFRX010000440.1 GCA_026224995.1 Puia dinghuensis | reverse complement strand
TTTTTCTCGGCCCTGGTAGGCGCGCTCTGGTACCTGCAGTTCGTGTTCTATGGAATGGCATCCTTCTATATGGGGCCTTATAGCTTCGCCAATTGGTCTGTCCACATGTCCTTTATGGTCGTGGCCAGCAATCTGTGGGGCTATTATTTTAAAGAATGGAAAGGAGTTTCGGCAACGACATCCCGGTGGAATGCCGCCGGCATCCTGGTCCTGGTGATTGCCGGGATCATGATGGGTATTGCCGGGTATTCAAAATAAAACGGGCTTAAAATAAAAGCTATGATCATCGAAACCAACAGCCCACTGCCTCATCACCCCCGCCCGATCATCGTCATCGGGGCGGGTGGGATCGTCAACGACGCCCACCTGCCGGCCTATAAGCTGGCCGGGTTCTGGGTGACGGGCATCTACGATGTGGATAGGGAAAAAGCGCTGCGTACAGCCGAAAAATTCGATATCCCGCTGGTCTATCTCCATCCGGAGGATATGCTGGACCGCAGCCCGCGCTCCGTGGTGTTCGACATAGCCGTTCCAGGCTCGCAGATCCTGCCTGTTCTGCGCCAGCTGCCTGAAGGCTCCTGCGTGCTCCTGCAAAAACCCATGGGTGACGACCTGGCGATGGCCCGCGAGATCGTCGATCTCGTCCGAACCAAAAAGATGACGGCAGGCGTCAACTTCCAGCTGCGCTACGCCCCGTTTATCAACGCCGCCCGCTACATCATCGGCCAGGGGCTGATCGGCGAGCTCATCGACATGGAAATCAATGTCAATGTCTATACGCCATGGCATTTATGGCGCTTCCTCTATTCCCTCCCCCGTGTGGAGATACTCTATCATAGCATCCACTATATCGACCTGGTCCGGTCCTTTTTCGGCAATCCCGACAGCATCTATGCCAAGACTTTCCAGCATCCGGGAATGCCCGAGCTGGCTTCCGTCCGCACCAGCATCATCATGGACTATGGCCCCACGATCCGCGCCAATATCCTTACCAACCACACCCATGATTTCGGCCTGCAGGAGCAGCATGCCTATATCAAATTTGAAGGCACCAGAGGCGCCATCAAGATAAAGCTGGGCCTGCTCATGAACTATCCGGAAGGAGTTCCCGACGGCTTTCAGTATTGTATCGCCCAAAAAGACAAGCCTCCGGTATGGAAGACGCTTGATATCGCCGGCAGCTGGTTCCCTCATGCCTTTATTGGGTCGATGGCGCAGATCATGCTTGCCGCGGAAGGCGCCATCCCGAAACCGGATAATTCCGTCGAAGATGCCATCCATACCATGGCCTGCGTGGAGGCGGCTTACGAATCCAGCGCCCAAGGCGGGATTCGCCCGAGTTTTTAAACTAACACTTGCTATATGAACCTCACATTGAAAAAACGATTCTTTTGGTCCCTGCTCCTCCCGCTGCTGGCCTGTTCCGCGGCCTTTGGACAGCAAAGGGTCATCAGCGGAACGGTATACGACGAAGGAACGGGCCAACCCATTTCCGGCGTTACCGTTGCGATTAAAGGCTATCCGGCGAGCGTAACCGCGACCGATAGCATGGGGACATTTCATCTGCAATCCACAGCTGCTCAGCCAGTGCTGCACTTCACCTACGTCGGCTATGAAAAGGCGGATTTTCGCCTCGGCGCCAACAATGGCCCAATCCGCATTGCCCTGAAGAAAGGCGACCGGAGCATGGACGAAGTGGTGGTCATCGGTTATGGTCAGACGGTGAAGAAACGCGACCTCACCGGCGCGATCTCCGTCGTCAAGGCAGCGGATATCGTGCGGTCGCCAACCAATGATCCCCTGGAAGCCATCGAAGGCATGGTTCCCGGAGCGGACATAACGAAGACCTCTGGCAAAGAGAACTCCGCCGACAGTATCCATATCCGTGGAACCCGCTCCGTAAGCTCCTCCTCCCTTCCACTCTATATTATCGATGGGATACAAGGTGGAAATATCAGCACGCTCAACCCGAATGATATCGAATCCATAGAAGTGCTGAAAGACGCTTCGTCCACAGCCATCTATGGCTCACAAGGCGCCAACGGGGTCATCATCGTGACGACCAAGCGTGGCACTTCCGGGAAGGCCAGGGTAAATTATAACGGCTATATGGGTACAAATGGCTTCGTACAGTACCCCCATCCTCGAAGCGGCCAATCCTATGTAGATCTCCGCCGTGCGGCTTACCAGGCTACCGGCGTTTGGAACAGCCCATCGGATGATCCTAAAATATTCTCCGCCGGCGAACTGGCCGCCATCCAGGCCAATCATTGGGTCAACTGGGTTGACCTCGTAACACAAGCCGGTCTCCGCGAAAGCCATTCGGTTTCCGTAGCCGGCGGCAGCGATAAGAGCAGAGCATATTTGTCCGCGGGCTTCTACGGCGACAACGGGATGGTCAAATTCAACAACCTCAAGCAATACAACTTATTGCTAAACCTCGATCAGACCATCAACCCCTGGATCAAGACCGGCGTACAGGCAGCATTCGTTTATTCCAATAGCAACACGCGCTCATCAGATCCGTATTCCCTTGCCGAAACGGCCGTACCCCTGGGCACGCCTCGCGATTCCCTGGGCAATATCAATGTTTACCCCATTGCCGGCGCAGCTAGCACAATGAGCCCGCTGTCCGATAACCGCGGGCCCCTGATCGCTACCAATAACAGCGTTTCGACCGCGACTACCATCAATGCGCATCTGGATCTGACCCCCATAAAGGGTTTGAGCGTCGTTTCCCGCTTCGGTGCCAATTTCTTTTCCAGCCGCAGCGGCCAGTATTTCGATTCTTCTTCGCTGGAAGAGATCAATAATAAATATTCCTACGCCAGCGCCACTACCAACACCACCCGTTTCTATGAATGGGACAACGTAGCGACCTATAGCCGGGATTTCGGCGATCATTCTTTTGCGATCACAGGACTGACTTCGTATACTGAAAGTGTCAAGGAAACGTATTCGGCCAGCGGTACCGGGCTTATCTATAGCAGCCAGCTCTTTTATAATCTGGCCGGTGCGCCCAATAATCGCTTTATCAGCTCAGGCTATATCCAAACCAATAATATGTCCTATGCCGGCCGGGTGCACTATAGCTATAAAGGCAAATATATTGTCGACGTTACCGACCGCTATGACGGCGCTTCCGTCCTGTCCGTCGGCCACAAGAATTATAATTTCCCCTCCGCTGCCGCTGCCTGGCGCATCAGCGACGAGAAGTTCATGCAGGATGTTGATCCCGTTTCCAACCTCAAGCTGCGCTTTAGCTACGGGCTGGCCGGTAACTCCGGCATCGCCGCCTATGGCACACAAAGCTATCTGATCGTTCAAACCATGGGATTCGAGAATACCAATGCCCCCGCCTATATTTTCAATACCACTATCGGCAACAAAGATCTCGGCTGGGAACTTTCCAAGACTGCCGATCTGGGCCTGGACCTCGGCCTGTACAAAAACCGTGTAGACCTGTCCGTGGATCTTTACAATACCAATACGTCCAATATCCTGCTCCTCCGCTCGCTGCCTCCCAGCCTGGGCGTAGGCGCGACCTATCAGAATGTCGGCGCTTCCCAGAACCGTGGTATAGAAGTGGCCCTCAATACCCGCAATATCGACGGGCACAGCTTTAAATGGCTGAGCACCGTCAGCTTTGGCTCCAACAAGGAAAAGATCACGAAGCTCATCAACGGTACGAATATCATCGACGGGAGCAACCCGGAAACGGCGTCCCTGCTGCTGGGTCATCCTATCCACTCGTTCTACAATTACATAAAGCAAGGCATCTGGCAGACTTCCGAGGCCAGCAAGGCTTCCAGTCTGGTCTTCGGTACGACGCCCTTTACTCCCGGCCAGATCAAGCTGGCCGATCTCAATCACAACGGCGTGATCTCACCGGACAGTGACCGCACCTATATAGGCTCCCAGGTCCCCAAGTTTACCCTGGGCTTCCAGAATACCTTTATCTATAAGAGCTTCGACCTGACTATCTACGCGATCATGCGCTATGGCCAGATGATCCAGGCCGCTTTCCTGGGCCGTTACAATCCTGCCGGAATAGCCAATGGGCCCGGATATTTCAACTACTGGACGCCTACGAATCCTTCCAACGACTTCCCGGCGCCGAAGGCGAATGAAAGCCTTGGCAGCGTTCCCGGCTATACGACACTCGAATATGTCGACGGCTCGTATTGGAAAATAAAAACGGCGACCCTCGGCTATACCCTGCCGCCCGGCGTCATGAAAAGCGCGTACCTCAGTAATTTCCGTTTCTATGTCACCTGTAATAATATTTTCGTAAAAGCAAAGAGCCACCTGATCAAAGATTATGACCCGGAAAGAGGCGGAGCCGAAGATTCCCCGCTTGCCCGTCAACTCGTCGCCGGCCTGACCGTCGGATTTTAAAAAATACACTAACGATCAAAAAAGCTATTATGTCTACGAAAACAAAACAGCTCCTCATATTTTCCCTCTTCCTGAGCTTCGCGGGCCTGCTGTCCTGTAACAAAAAGCTCATCGAGAACGACCCGTCCAACCCCGCTCCCGAGACAGTCTGGACAACGCCGGGAGGCTTCGTCACCAACGTGAACGGCGCTTATTCCTATATACCCTTTCTCTATGGCAACGATGAGAATGGCCTGTTCCTCAGCGAGCCAGGCACCGACCTCTGGTATAACTATGACAAGGTATCCTATGATATCGACCTCACCCAGTACCAGACCTTTAATTCCGCATCGAACCCGTGCAAAGGGGTTTGGACTACGCTTTATAAGGCTATCAATCAGTGCAATGCCGGTATCGGACGCATCAATGGCGCCGGTTTCACCGATCCCATAGAGAAAAATATGCGCCTGGCGGAGCTCAAATTCCTCCGGGGCTTCTATTATTGGTGGGTAGTGGAATCCTTTGGCGGCGTGGTCCTCGATACGGTAGAGACGACTTCAGCCAACCTCACGGCAACACGCAGCCCCGTCGCCGATTTCTATAACCTCATCATCAGCGACCTGCAGTTCGCCGTCGCCAATCTGCCGCCCCTTAACGCGGCCTCAGGCATCGCCCATGTCTCTGGCGGAGCCTGGGAATATGGCCGGGCTACCCAGCCTGCGGCCATGGCCCTGCTGGCCCGCGCCTATCTCTCCGCTGCTTATTACAACACCGGTAATTCCAGCACCTATTATCAGCAGGCACATGACATGGCCATGCAGGTCATCAACAACCAGTCGCAGTATAACGTAAGCCTTTATCCCAACTATGCCGATCTGTGGAACCCCAGCAACCGACTCGGTAGCAGCACTTCCAAGGCGAACAAAGAAGCCATTTTCTGGTCCACTTTTTCAACGAATACCGCGATCGATATCAATGGCAACGGCAATCGCACCAATCTCTGGTTCCTCACCAACTACAGCGGCTATAGCGGCTCTACCATTCCCGGTCTCACCCTGAGCATCCAATATGGTAACGACCAGAAGAACCGGCGCTTTATGCCTACGCGCGCTTTACTGAACTTCTACAACGATTCTATCGATTCCCGCTACTCCGCCTCCTTCCAGGAGATCTGGCTCTGTAACAAAGCCTACACCTGGACGGCCAGTGACGTCAAGACCTGGGGTAAAGATGCCAGCCTGGTCGGTCATGTGATGAAGATCGGTGATACCGCCATGTGGATCAGCAAGCATGTGATAGCCAACAGAGCCTTCCGGCCTTATGCCTGCTTCGGTGTGGATACGACTTACAACGCCAACGGAACCATCAGCAATACCGGTGGCGACCATTATACGGTATTGACCAAACACCTGGACCCGCTTACCAAGACAGGTCTTACCACCTATCCCGGCTATCTCGATCTGATCATCTTCCGGCTGGCGGAAGAATACCTCGTCGCCGCCGAAGCGGACCTTCAGCTGGGCAATACGACGGAAGCGGCTCAGCTGATCAATGTGCTGCGGACCCGCGCCGCTATCAAGGCTCCCGTGGACCATACGGCCGATATGCAGATCACCGCTGGTGATGTCACTCTGGATTTCATCCTCGATGAAAGAGCCCGGGAGCTGTGCGGAGAGTATATGCGCTGGTTCGACCTCAAACGGACTGGCAAGCTGCAAAGCCGCATCCAGGCTTACAACCCGGATATCACGGCCTTCAACCCCAACTATTACCTGCGCCCCGTACCTCTTGTAGAGATCCAGGGTCTGACGAATGGCGCGGCATTCGGACAAAATCCCGGCTTTTGATGAGAAAGACCATCTGTACCATATTGACCCTGTCTTATTTTATAGGCTTTGCACAAGTGCACCTCCCTGATCATGCCTCGCCGAGGGTGCAATTCGGTGCAAAGCGCCTAGCCGATGCTGTGGCCCGATTTAAGGGTCGCAGCATCGGCATTTTTATCGACAGCACCGAAGGTCCCAGGGAATCGTATACAATCGACGGCGACCAGAGCCATCTGCGGATCCGCGCCGCCGATGCTTCCGGCGCCCTCTATGGCTGCCTCGACCTCGCCGCCCGGCTCGAAGCCACCGGCTGGCCTACCCATCTCCACGTATCCGAACGACCTGGCATGGTCCTCCGCGGCGCCTGCATCGGC
>JAMFRX010000439.1 GCA_026224995.1 Puia dinghuensis | reverse complement strand
CCAATGCCGCGGTTTTTGTCGAAACGCCTCTCGATCCCGTTGACTTCCTGTCTGTGGCGGAATCCTATTTCCTCCAGGCCGAAGCCGATCTACGGTATTTTGGCGGTCTGAAAGCTCAATCGCTTTACGAAAGTGGCGTAACCGCCGCCTTTACGGCAACCGGCAACGCAAGCGCCGCTCCAGGCTTTCTCGCAGGTGCATACGCCTGGGGTGCAGAAATGGAAGGAGGCGTAAAACTGGATCTGCTCTCCCAGGTCCTCCGTCAGAAATGGGCATCGTTCGCCTTCGGCTGTCACCAGATAGAAGGATTCTTGGACCGGAACAGAACAGGATTCCCCGTGCAAAGCCCGGTATACTCTACGGACCCAAGCTATATTCCAGGACAGTTTGTCGTTTCTTCAACCTCCGTGCTAAGCCCCGCAGGCCAGCTGCCGCAGCGCTTGCCCTATCCATATGACGAACTTTCCCGAAATACCAATGCACCGCCTGCATCTGCCGTCACCGACCCGGTATGGTGGGCTAAATAATGACAACCAAAAATCATATACAATGAAATATTCTGCGATATATCTTTTGACGGCCCTGGTTGCCTTAAGTCTCTTCTCCTCGTGCAAAAAGGATACGGAGATAGAGAACGCCAACCAGGTAGGAAGCTCCAAGATCATCTATTTCCCGAGCATTGCGATTAACGGCGATGCGGTATTTATGGTCAACCCCGGCCAGACATTCACGGACCCGGGTGCAGTTGCGATACTGAATGGCGATACGACCAAATACACTGTAACAGGCGGCCCTGTCAGCACCACACCGGGGATTTATAACCTTACATATACGGCAGTGAATGCACAGGGTTATTCGGCTACGGATATCAGGGCCGTAGTCGTGCTGGATCCAAGCGTTTTGTCACAGGACTTTTCCGGCACCTATACACGATACGTTGCCGGTGTTGCCGGCGCAACCAGTACCTGGACGAAGATCGGTCCTGGCGAATATACGGTTGTTAACCCCGGCGGCGCTGCGGGGGTCACAGGATCCGTCATCGCCGTGAATTACAATAGCGACAATATCGCCATCCCTTTGCAAAATTCAGCCATAGGCCTGACCAGTTCCACCGGCGAAAGTGCAACCGTCACCGGCGGGGTACTGACGGGTTACATCTGGACGATCATCAATGCAGGTTATGGAACAAGTGCCAGAACATTCTCTAAATAATTAAAGCTTAGTATATGAACAAAACCATATTTCTCTTTCTTATCGTTGCAGCGCTGGGTTCCATGACCGCATGTAAAAGAACCCTACCGGACAACGGCAATTCAGCAGTGGTAAAGCTGGCTAACAACTGGTGGGTTACCATCAATGGCTCTCTCAGCGGCTCTTATTCGTCTACCCACGTGTTCTTTGCCACCTATAACGCTTCTTCCAACGCGGCGGATAGCTTATGGATAGACGACCTTTACAAAACCATCGGCGTCAAGACGCTAACCGTAGCGAATTATCCCAAGCTTACGTTTTCGTCGACGAACTCCACCAACCTGTATATACCTATTAACAACCCCGACAGTGTCACTGTCTTCAGCGGCAAGGTTATCACCCTTGGCGGACACTCCAAGACAGGCGTCGCTACGGACAGCCTCAATATACAATTCATGTTCAGCGACGACCCCGGCGACACGATCACCGTCGCCGGCACCGCCCGGACCGGCATTATCGCGGACGACTATTAATAAAGAAGGCGGGACGTGCGTCAGCACGTCCCTCCTTCTGTATATTTGTGCAAAATTGCTCTAATGCCGGAACAAGCTCCCCAAAATCCTCAGCTGAATATCGAGATCAGTGAGGAAGTGGCCGAAGGTCAATATGCTAACCTAGTGATTATCACCCACTCACATGCGGAATTCGTCGTCGATTTCGTAAATGTCATGCCGGGTACACCCAAAAGCAAGGTCAAATCCCGCCTCATCCTCACGCCACAGCACGCCAAACGCTTCATGAAAGCCCTCACAGAGAACATTAACCGCTTCGAAGCCGCCAACGGAAAGATCCAGGACCTGGAAGAAGTACAGCTTCCCCTCAATTTCGGCGGACCTTCCGCCCAGGCCTAGGGCAGCAAGCCCTCATCCCCAAAGCTGAAATAGCCCTTCTCTCCGATTACAATATGATCTAATAATTTGATATCCATAGTTTTACATGCAAGATGAAGCTTCGATGTCAAAGCCTCATCCGCCTTGCTGGGCTTGAGGCTGCCGGATGGATGATTATGAAAAGCAATGATGCTGACCGCATCCGTTTCCAACGCCCGCTTAAGGATCAGCCGGACATCCACCGTCGTGCTTGTAATACCACCCTCACTATGGATCTCAAATTTCTTGATCCATCCCGCCTGCGCCAGGTATAGCACCCCAAAAACCTCATGAGGGAGGTCCACCAGCAAAGGCCGGATATAATCTGCTCCCTCCCTGCTGCTTCGGATAACCCCCTTTTTCTTTAGCGCCGCTTCCGAATTCCACCTGCGCCCCAACTCCATAGCCGCAATGATCACGGCCGCCTTGGCCTCCCCAATTCCCTTGATCCGCATCAAGTCGACCGCCGAACACTTGCCCAATTCCTGCAAATTCTCCTTGCAAATGTTTAATACCGCCCTGCTCAGATCCACGGCACTATGCTCGTTATGCCCCGTGCCGATCAGGATAGCCAGCAATTCCGAATTACTTAGCGATTTCGACTGCTTTTCCAGCAATTTCTCTCTTGGCCGGTCACTCTCCGCCCAATCCTTGATCGCCCGATTCTTTACCACCATATTTTTACCTCCCCCCTTGCAAATGTCCTATTTTCTCTCTATTTTGTGAAAATAATAGAAGCCACGAAATAACCCTTTCCAACTTCCGTTATTATTCAAGATCCGTCACCGTATTCTTTTGAAAACTAATTCTAAAATCCAATGACTCGCACAACCTTTAACGCAATCGGCGGCTGGCAGCCCTTTCTTTTTTGCGCCGGCATGTACATCGTCGCCCTCTTTTTCTCAATTTTCGTTTGTTCATCACTTTTTTATGCCTTTAACGCCAAATCGGCTGCCAAAACAGTCGAAAAAACGGCTATGATTACCACTGCCAAACAACAGTTGGTAGCCATTAATCCCTAATATACTTGCCTCATCTGATTAAGGCTTGCCCCTGAAAGCTCAGGGCCAGGCCTTTTATTTTTTACCCACAAACCATGTCCGCTTTAATTTACTCCCTTACTGTATCTTCGCCTCATCGAATTTGGAAAACACAGTAATTTACCACCCATATGCAGCATATAGCCAAGATCTTTTCCGGCACAGGCTCCCATTACCTGGCGGAAAAAATAAACCAACAATTCGGCCACCCTACGGGAAAAGTCACCATCCAACACTTCAGCGACGGCGAAATTCAACCCATTTTTAATGAAAGTATCCGCGGCGACATGGTCTTCCTCATCCAGAGCACCTGCTCCCCCGCGGAAAACCTCCTGGAATTGCTGCTGATGATCGACGCCGCCCGCCGGGCCTCCGCTTACAAAGTGGTGGCCGTCATCCCTTATTATGGCTACGCCCGCCAGGACCGCAAGGATAAACCCCGGGTCGCCATAGGTAGTAAGCTCATAGCCAACATGTTAGTATCGGCAGGAGCCGACCGCATCATCACCATGGACCTGCACGCACCCCAGATCCAGGGCTATTTCGACATCCCCGTAGACCACCTGGACAGCTCAGCTATATTTATCCCTTATATTGAACAACTTATTGAACAACTTAAAGTAGAAAATCTTACCTTTGCGGCCCCCGATGTGGGAAGTGCAAACCGTATCCGGGAGATCGCTACCTATTTCAATGCAGAAATGGTGATCTGCGACAAACACCGGAAAAGGGCAAACGAAATCGCAAGCATGGTCGTCATCGGGGACGTAACGGACAAAGATATCGTGCTGATCGACGATATCTGCGATACAGGCGGCACCCTGGCTAAAGCGGCCGGGTTGCTCAAGGAAAAAGGGGCGCGTAGCGTAAGAGCCTTATGCACACACCCCGTACTCAGTGGTAACGCATATGCCAATATCGAGAACAGCGTGCTGGAAGAGCTGGTCGTCTGCGATACCATCCCCCTGAAACGTCCAAGTACGAAGATAAAAGTGCTCAGCGTGGCAGACCTGTTCGCAGTAGCCATCCGCAACGCACACGAGAACAGAAGCATCACAGGTCTGTTCATCCATTCACAGCTGCGGAACAAATAGTTCGCAGCTTCGAAACAGAAGAAGTCAGCGTTTAATTTAAATTTTAATAAAAATGAAGACAATTACAATCGAAGGACAACTCAGGACCGAAATGGGCAAACAAGCCACCCGCCAACTTCGCTCTGAGGAAAAAGTGCCCGGTGTAATTTACGGGGGTGCAAACGAGGTGAATTTTTCAGCTCCTTTGACGTCGTTCAAAACACTGGTGTACACACCTGATTTCCAATTGGCGGAGATCAAGGTAGAAGGCAAATCCTACAAATGCATCCTCAAGGACCTGCAGTTCGACAAGGTGACCGATATCTTGATCCACGCTGACTTCCTGGAGCTGGTAGATAATAGGAAAGTCGTCGCTACCATCCCGCTAAAATTCACCGGCGCCGCCAAAGGCGTTAAAGACGGCGGTAAGCTCATCACTAAGATGAAGGCGCTCAAGATCAAAACCCTTCCCAAATACCTGAAGGAAAATATCGAGGTAGATCTCACGGAGCTCGAGCTCAACGGCAACGTACGCGTCGAAGATGTAAAGGCGGAGAACTACGAGATCCTTAACTCGCCCCGCATACCCATCGCTTCGATAGTGCTCACCCGTCAGTTGAAACAGGAAGAAGCAGCCACTACGGCTCCTGCTGCAGGAGCTAAAGCGGCAGCCGCTCCCGCAGCTGCGGCCGCCCCGGCCGCTGGCAAACCCGCGGGAGGCAAAAAATAAATATTTTAATTAGTAGGAACCCGGTTATACATTAACCGGGTTTTTGTTATTTTTAATGCCCTTCCGGTATCTGCTATGGCAAAGTTCTTGATAGCCTGCCTGGGTAACATAGGAGCCGATTATACCGGCACCCGCCATAACATCGGCTTCGACGTGGCGGACGCACTGGCGGCAAGCCTGAACGACCGGTTTGCCGTGGAGCGGTTAGCCGAGAAGGTGGAACTCAGATGGCGTGGACAGATCCTGGTATGCATCAAGCCTACCACCTATATGAATTAAAGCGGCCGGGCCGTCAAATACTGGATGGATAGGGAAAAGATCCCTGCCGACCACATGCTGGTCGTGCTGGACGATCTGAACCTGCCGCTCAGCAAGCTGAGACTCAGACCCGGGGGCAGCGATGGCGGACATAACGGCCTTCGAAGCATCCAGGAAACCCTCGGCACCAACGCATGGCCAAGGTTGAGACTGGGTATCGGCAATAATTTCCCCAAAGGCAGACAACCGGATTTTGTCTTGGGCAAGTGGTCGGAAAGCGAATTGCCAGTAGTGCGTCAGAAGGTCCAAACAGGTGTCGAAATCGTCGAAAGCTTTGCCACCACTGGGATTGAGCGGACTATGACGCAGTACAATAAAATAGAGTTTGAACTATGATTTATTAATGGGAATCTTTATTTTCGCATAAATATTGCATTCATCCTTAATGAGTAAGTATTTTGATATTCAATATGCCTATGGAAGTACCCGGGGTCTCTTCAGGCCGAATGAAAGCTGGATTTAAAGATTTTCTATTTAAAAACCCTGATTGAATATGAAAATATTCTGTGTTGGCCGTAACTATGTCGCTCATGCCAAAGAACTCAATAACGACGTTCCGGATGAGCCTATCATTTTTATGAAGCCCAAGAGTGCTTTGCTACAAGCCCATACACCGTTTTATTACCCTGAATTTACAAATGAGCTGCACTACGAATGCGAGCTCGTGCTTCGCATATCCAAGAACGGCAAATACATACAGGAGAGGTTCGCCTCCAAGTACTACGACGCTGTTACGACCGGCATAGACTTCACAGCACGCGACATCCAGAACGAATTGAAGGAAAAAGGCCTCCCCTGGGAAAAAGCCAAAGCCTGGGATAACTCCGCCGCCATCGGCAAGTGGATCCCCCTGCAGAATATCAAGAACAAAAAGGACATCAACTTCTGCATGTACAAGAACAAGGAATTGGTCCAGCAAGGCAATTCCAGCCTCATGATCAACGGCTTCGACCACATCGTATCCTATATCTCCAACTATTTCTCCGTTAATATCGGTGACCTGGTCTTCACCGGAACGCCCGCCGGCGTCGGCGAATGCGTAGTCGGAGACGAGCTGGAAGGCTTCATCGAAGACGATAGCTTATTCACCGTTGAAATAAAATAGATCCTCCCGCATGGGGGGCGCCATTATCCGATGATCTCTATCGATATCTTGCTAAAAGCCTGGCGGCTTATGTGCACCGCCGCGGAAATGGCCTCCACCTACGAAACGAATCGCCCCCTCTGTAAATACGTTCACTCTACCTCTCGCGGCCACGAAGCCATCCAGCTGGCCACCGCCTTCCACCTGCAGCCCTGCGACTGGGTCAGCCCTTACTATCGGGATGAAAGCCTCCTGCTGGGCCTTGGCTTCGAACCCTACCAGCTCATGCTGCAGCTCCTCGCCAAAGGCGACGACCCATTCACCGGCGGCCGCGAATATTACGCCCATCCCAATTCCCTGGACCCCCATCGCCCTCGCATGCTCCACCAGAGCAGCGCAACCGGCATGCAGGCCATACCCGCCACCGGTATCGCCCAGGGACTACGCTACCTGCAAAGCATCGGCACAGCCCCCCAACAAGATAACCCCATCGTGCTCTGCTCCCTCGGCGACGCCAGCGTCACCGAAGGCGAGGTCAGCGAAGCCTTTCAGTTCGCAGTCCTCAAACAGCTTCCCATCATCTACCTCGTCCAGGACAACGGCTGGGGGATCAGCGTCCAGTCCAACGAATCCCGGACCATGGACGCCTACGAATACGCCGCCGGATTCAAAGGCATGCAGCGCCTGCGCATCGACGGCAGCGACTTCCTCGGCAGCTACGAACGCATGGGAGAAGTCATCCATGCCGTCCGCCACGGTCGCCAGCCCTGGCTGGTCCAGGCTACCGTGCCATTGCTCGGTCACCATACCAGCGGCGTCCGCCGCGAAACCTACCGCAACAGCGAAGACCTGGCCATACACGCCGCTACTGATCCCCTGCCGCAGCTAAAAGCACGGCTGCTCGCCCTCGGCGTCGCAGAAACCCTCCTGCAGGACATCCAAAAAGAAGCGGCCTCGATCGTTGGCCGCCAGTTCCAGGAGGCCATAGCAGCACCCGAGCCCGATCCATCCTCAGTCGAAGCCTTCGTATTCGCCCCCACACCGGTCACGCAGGAAAAAGGCGAACGGAAACCCAAAGACGGAGAGAAGATCCTCATGGTCGACGCCGCATTATTCGCCATCCGCGAGATCATGGAAGACTATCCCGAAGCCCTCCTCTACGGACAGGACGTCGGCCGCCGCCTCGGCGGCGTCTTCCGCGAAGCTGCCACCCTCGCCGAACGCTTCGGCGACCACCGCGTATTCAACACCGCCATCCAGGAAGCCTATATCGTCGGCTCTACTGCCGGCATGAGCGCCGTAGGCGCTAAGCCAATCGTAGAGATCCAATTCGCCGATTACATCTACCCCGGCTTCAACCAGCTGGTCACTGAGCTCTCAAAATCCTGCTACCTCAGCCAGGGCAAATTTCCCGTACAGGCATTGATCCGAATACCCATAGGCGCATACGGCGGCGGCGGCCCCTACCACAGCGGAAGCATCGAAACGACACTGCTCTCTATAAAAGGTATAAAAGTGGTCTACCCATCCAATGCAGCCGACATGAAAGGACTGATGAAAGCGGCCTTCCTAGATCCCAATCCCGTGATCATGCTCGAACATAAAGGCCTCTATTGGAGCAAGGTCCCGGGGACCGAAGACGCCAAGACCACCGAACCGGCACGGGATTATATCCTGCCTCTCGGCAAGGCGCACTGCATCCTGGCCGCCGATGCCGAACTCTCCGGTAGCGGCGAGACCTGCTGCATCATCACCTATGGCATGGGCGTTTACTGGGCAAAAAGTGCCGCGGGCAGCTTCCCCGGAATGGTAGAGATCATCGACCTCCGAACCCTTTTCCCCCTCGACGAAGACCTCGTCTATCAGACAGTGCGCCGTCATGGCAAATGTCTTGTCCTTACCGAAGAGCAACAAAATAATTCCTTCGCAGAAGCCCTGGCCTGGCGCATCACCCGCCATTGCTTCACGACCCTGGACGCACCGGTGGAAGTACTGGGCGCCCTCGACCTCCCTGCCGTACCCATGAACGCCGGACTCGAGAACGCCATGCTCCACAACGCGTCGAAAGTCGCCCGGGCCCTGGAAAAGCTGCTCTACTCCTAGTACTTCGTAAGCTCCGGCTGGATCTGATCGATGTAGGCCAGGATACCGCCTTTCAGATTATATAAGTTGGTAAAGCCGAACTTCTCCTCCAGCTCCTTGATGGCCTTGGCGCTTCGGCCGCCTACCTTGCAATGCACGACTACCTTCCTGTCCCTGTCGATAAGCTCGCTGTTATCCGCAACGCTTCCCAACGGTATCAGCTCTCCGCCGATATTCACGATATCATACTCATGCTGCTCCCGGACATCGATAAGCTGAAAAGGCTCGCCCTTCACCTGCCAGTCATAAAGCTCTTTCGCCGTGACCTCTTTTAACGGCTTCTCCTCCACAGCCCGCATCCCGCAGAATTGCTCATAATCGATGAGCGCAGTGATGCTGGGGTTCTTCCCGGTAAGCGGATTCTCTGCCCGCGCCTTTATCGTAAAAGTACGGCTCTCGAAATTCAATGCATCGAAGATGTAAAACCGTCCCGACAACGTATCGCCAACGCCGGTGATGACCTTGATGACCTCCAGGGCCTGCAGACTGCCGATGATCCCCGGTAATACACCCAGCACACCCCCTTCCGCACAGCTCGGCACAAGTCCCGGGGGCGGCGGGGTAGGGTAGAGGTCCCTGTAGTTGGGTCCCAGCTGCCCGCTCTTGTCACGATAGTTGAATACGGACACCTGCCCCTCGAACTGAAAGATGCTGGCATAGACATTCGGCTTGCCTAACAGCACCGCCGCATCGTTGACGAGATACCGGGTCGGGAAATTATCCGTACCATCTGCAATGACATCATAATCTTTCAGGATATCCAGCGCATTTTGCGAATTCAGATGGGTATTGTAAAGCTTCAGCCGGATATAGGGATTCAACGACTCCAGCCGCTTCCTGGCGGCTTCGACCTTCGGCTGGCCAATGGACTCCACGCCGAATAACACCTGCCTTTGCAGATTGCTGTCATCCACCACATCGAAATCGACGATGCCGATAGTTCCCACACCCGCCGCAGCCAGGTACAGCAGCACCGGACTACCTAAGCCACCCGACCCAATGACCAGCACCTTGGCAGCCTTTAATTTTTGCTGCGCCTCCATGCCGAAACCGGGAATAATGATATGCCTGTTATAACGCGCCAATTCCTCCCTGGTGAACACAGCGCCATCCGGACTCCCCCCGGCTATCGCCGGCACAATGCTCACGACAGCTCCCTCCTTCACCGCCGTCTGCTCCTGCTGGAGATCACGGATATCGTCGTTGTCGATAAAAATATTCACGTAGCTGCGGATCTTGCCGTGCTCATCCAGCAGATGCTTCTTCAGATCAGGGAAATTGACTGTCAATTCCTGAACAGTATCCTGTATCGTCCCCGGCTTGACCTGCAGCCGGGCCGTGTTATTGGTGAATTTCCGTAAAGGCGTAGGAATAATTACCGTTGCCATAAAGTGTATTTTTTTTTAATTGTATTGAAAATCTGCGATTTGCTCTTCTTCAAATTGTTGCTCCTCATTCAGCAGCCATGACCTTACATCCACCGTGTCCTTGTCCATTACACTGATGATGACATAGGAGAAAAAAGGCTGCGCCGCCAGCCGGTCATGCTCCGACGGAATAGCCGGATGCTTGGGATGCGAATGGTAAATGCCAAGTAAGGTCCAGTCATGCTCCAGCGCATGCGTCTCGGCCGTCATATAATCCTGGGGCGAGATGACAAAACGCCTCGTCTTATCCCCTTCCTTGGCATTGTCCACCACTAATATATCGATAATGCGTCGCGTACCGTCCCGCTCCTCCCTGCCAAACAGGAATCCACAACATTCATCCGGAAAGGTGTTCTGCGCATCTTCTATCAGTAGTTGTCTGATCCGGGGATCGATGATTATCATGCTAAAAGTTTTTGAATGATTTCGCCGTATTTATCTGCGTTGTCCGGCAAGACCGTCACCAGTACGCCCTCCTCCAGAGTCTTCGCTATCCGGATAGTGGCAGCCAGGTTGGCGGCGGCGCTGGGGCTCAGCAACAAGCCTTCTTTCTCATGGGCTTCACGGATAAGCGCATAAGCTTCTTCGGTGCTGATCTCCTCATTGACGTCGGCTACTCCGGGGTCATAGATCTCCGGCACCACGGCCGTCTCCAGATGTTTCCAGCCCTCCAGTCCATGCAATGCCGCATCAGGCTGCAGCGAGATCAGCCGGACGGACGGCTTCAGTTCCCGCAGCCGCCTGCCCGTGCCCACAAACGTTCCGGTGGTCCCCAGACCTGCTACAAAATGTGTGATGCCAGGCAACGCCTCGAATATCTCCGGTGCAGTAGTAACATAATGTGCCTTCCAGTTGTTTTCGTTCTTGTACTGGTCGGCATAGAAATATTTATCCGGATCCTCTTCCGCCAGCGCCCTGGCTACCTGCTGCGCTCCATCCGTTCCCTCGAACCTGGAAGTAAGAATAAGCTCCACACCCAGCGATTGCAGGATATCCTTGCGCTCTTGCGACGCATTTTCCGGAAGGCATAAGGCCACGGGAATGTGCAGCTTCCTGGCAATATGCGCATAGGCGATCCCCGTGTTCCCGCTGGTAGCATCCAGCAAAGTCTTTTCCCGGGTCAGCAACCCCTCTTCTATCGCCTTGCGAATAATGAAATAAGCCGCCCTTGCCTTCACGCTTCCCGATAGCTGCATCCATTCCTTCTTGGCATAGACCCGAACCTTTTCATGCCGAAAAAGACCGGTCACCTGATGCAGCGGCGTATGACCGATCTCTTTTTCCAGCGCCCTGACGGCGGAAACAAGAGCGGGATCTGCAGTAACTAAGGTCGTTGTTGACATATATTGACGCATGTAGGATGAAATAAAAAAAGCCCCACTTTCGGTGGAGCTTATATATTGTCATTACAATTTGACGAGCTTACAAGAGGTTATCCTCCACCAATAGAACCGTGGCTTGCTGACAACAGCAACAACAACAGATATTATGGTAGATTGTCTTATTCATTTATGATAACAATGGATAACACAGCAAAATTAGGGTAAACCGCGCGGATTTCCTACCGGTTAAACAGGAATTTGTATTTTTGCCTCCCTTGACCATCTAATT
>JAMFRX010000438.1 GCA_026224995.1 Puia dinghuensis | reverse complement strand
TGCGCGGGCTGGATTTTATCCTGCAGGCCCAATATAAGAACGGCGGCTGGCCGCAGTATTACCCGCTGCAGTCCGACTATAGCCGCCACATTACCTTCAACGACGGAGCCTACGAAGGGATCATGCGCCTCCTGAAAGCCATCGGTGACCATCAGCCGCAATACGATTTCGTCGACGAAAAGCTCCGGGAAAAACTGCAGGCGGCTTACAACAAGGGCCTCGACTGTATCCTCAATACCCAGATAGACGATGCCGGCCAGCCTACCGCCTGGTGCCAGCAATACGACGAATCTGACTTACGGCCCGCCTGGGCGCGCAAATTCGAGCCCCCCTCTATCTGCAACAAAGAGAGCGCCGACCTGGTCCTGTTCCTCATGACCATCGGCCAGCCGGATCAACGGATAAGAACGGCCATTGACAATGCCGTCGCCTGGTTCAGGGCCTCCCGCATCTATAATACCCGCGTAAAGACCATCCCCGCAGAACGTATGGTCACCCCTTTCCGGGTAAGCATCTCCGACCGCATCGTGGTCGTCGACTCGGCAGCTCCGCCGATCTGGACGCGTTACTACGAACTAAAGACTCATCGTCCTATGTTTTGTAATCGCGACAGCAAACCCGTATATTCCCTTGCAGAAGTCACCCGCGAACGCCGCGACGGCTATGGCTGGTATACCTATTCCCCCCAACAGGTGCTGGATGAATATCCTGCCTGGCGCTCCAGACAGGACAGGCATATTACTGTAGCTGGCGATGGCTCCGGCGATTATCGAACTGTTCAGTCAGCGCTCGACTCCTGCTCCCCGCACACCGTGATCTTGATCAAGCCCGGAAAATACCGGGAAAAGCTCCACCTCGACTCCGCCAAAGACCATATCACCCTTATCGGTGAAGACGCCGCCATTACCATCCTCACCTTTGACGACCACACGGGGAAGGTCGCACCGAATGGCGATAGCATCAATACCCGTAGCAGCTATAGCTTCCGCATCTCTGCAGACGACTTTACAGCTGAGAACCTTACCTTCCGCAACGACGCCGGCTACACCGCCGGTCAGGCCGTAGGTATAGAGGCCCGTGGCGACAGGGCCGTATTCTATAGCTGCCGGATCATCGGCAACCAGGATATCCTCTTTCTCAATAACGATAGAAGCCGGCAGTATTACAAAGATTGCTATATCGAAGGCACTACGGATTTTATCTTCGGCTCCGCCACCGCCTGGTTCCAACACTGCCATATCCATAGTAAAAAGAATTCGTATGTAACGGCTGCTTCGACACCCCGGGATCATCCTATCGGCTTCATCTTCGACAGCTGCACGCTAACGGGTGATACAAGCCTGGACCGTGTTTCCCTCGGCCGGCCATGGCGACCATTTGCGAGCGTCACCTATCTGCATTGCTGGCTCGGTCCGCACATCTTCCCGGAGGGCTGGTCCAACTGGAATACGACGGAGAACTATAAGACGACACGCTATGCAGAGTTCGACGACCAGGGCCCCGGCGCCAGCCCCACCGCCCGCGTTACCTGGTCGCGGCAACTGTCTCCTGCCGAGGCACAGGCCATCACGCCCAAAACGGTCTTCGGCAATTGGGACCCATTAACACGTATCTTTGAACTGTAAAAACGACATTTATGCGATCCTTATGGACAGCTATCCTCCTCCTCTGCTCGGCAATCGCCTTTGGCCAGGACTACTCCTGGGATAATCTGCCGGTCATCCACCGTCCCGTTTTCAAAAAAGATACTTTCCCGATCACCCGTTATGGCGCAGTCCCCGACGGGCTCACGTTGAACACCAAAGCCATCCAGGCAGCCATAGAAGATTGCAGCCGCAAGGGTGGGGGAGTGGTGCTCATACCCCCCGGCCTCTGGGCCACGGGACCCATTGTCATGCGGTCCGACGTGAACCTGCATGTCGATCGCGCAGCGATCCTGCAATTCACCGCCGATAAGGACCAATACCCCATCGTGGCTGGTAACTGGGAAGGACATCCCGCCGCCCGCTGCCAGTCGCCTATCTCCGGCACCGGCCTTGAGAATGTCGCCATCACCGGCGGCGGCATCATCGATGGTAACGGTGACTCCTGGCGGTGGATCGCCAGGGACCGCCTTACCGATGGCGAGTGGAAACAAAAGCTGGCAAGCGGCGGGATCCTCAGTGAAGACGGCAAGACCTGGTTCCCTTCCGCCGCATCTCTCAAAGGCTACCGGACAAAAGAAGCCGGTGTCCTCAAGCCAGGCATGGACCTTAGCTCCTTCAACGACATCCGCGACTTCCTCCGGCCCAACCTGCTCGTTCTCGACAGCTGTAAAAAAGTCCTGCTCGACGGACCCACCTTCCAGAATTCTCCGGCCTGGTGTCTGCATACGCTCCTTTGCGAAGACCTCACCCTCTACGACGTGCACGTTCGCAACCCCTGGAATGCCGCCAACGGCGACGGCATAGACGTGGAATCCTGCCGCGGCGTCCTCATCGAACACAGCACCTTCGACGCCGGCGACGACGGCATCTGCGTAAAATCGGGCCGTGACGAAGACGGCCGCAAGCGAGGCCGGCCAACGGAGAACATGATCGTTCGCGACGACATCGTCTACCGCGCCCACGGCGGATTCGTCATCGGCAGCGAAATGTCCGGCGGCGCCCGCAACATCTTCGTCTCCGACTGCTCCTTCATCGGCACCGACATCGGCCTCCGTTTTAAAACGGTCCGCGGCAGGGGAGGGATGGTGGAAAAAATATATGTGAAGAACATCGTTATGCGCAACATCGTCCATCAAGCCGTCTTCCTGGACATGTACTATTTTGCCAGGCCGCCCGCCATCGCCGACGTCTTCGCCGGCACGGCCAAGATCGAAGTCCCGCCGGTATCGGAAGGCACGCCGCAATTTCGCGATATCCATATCAGTAATATTATTTGCGATGGGGCCGAAGAGGGTATATTTGTGCGTGGACTGCCAGAAATGAACATCCGCGATATCTACCTCTCGGATATGGTGCTAAAGTGTGCTAAAGGCGCAGAGCTTATCGAAGCAAAACAGATCGGACTCCGGAATATCCGGCTGGTCACGAGCGATAGCACCCCGGTAGTGTATGTGGAGAACAGCAGCAACCTGCATTTTGAAAATATTCATTACAATGCAGGCGCAGATCTGCTCTTCAGTATAAACGGGGATAAATGCGCCAATATCCGCGTTACAGATACCGATCGTTCAAAAGCCGTCCACGACGCGGCCTTCCATTATGGAGCCGCCAAAGAGGCACTTGAACTAAAATAATGACTATGATACCTGTTAAGACGGCCATCTGTTCCTTCGGTATGTCCGGACGTGTCTTCCACGCCCCCTTTCTTCACGTGAACCCCGGTTTTCAATTGTATTCGGTATGGGAAAGGGAGAAGAACCTCGCCGTAGCGCTTTACCCCTCTATCCGCACCTGCCGGACATTGGAATCACTGCTGGAAGACCCGGCAGTCGAGCTGGTCATCGTAAATACGCCAAATTACACTCATTTGGACTATGCCCGGAAAGCCTTGCAGGCAGGCAAGCACGTTATCGTAGAAAAACCCTTCGCCCTCACGGAAGCGGAAGGGCTGGAGCTGATCGCCCTGGCAGAAAAAATGGGTAAGAAGCTCTCGTCTTTCCAGAGCCGACGGTTCGACAGTGATTTCCGCACGGTCAGGCGCATCGTGGACTCCGGAGTGCTGGGAAAGATCGTGGAGGTGGAGATCCACTACGACCGCTTCACCCCGGCCCTCAGCCCCAAGGTTCATAAAGAAACGCCCGGCCCTGGCCGCGGACTGCTTTACGACCTGGGCTCCCACCTTATCGACCAGGCCCTCCAGCTCTTCGGCGACCCCGAATTCGTATTCGGTGACCTCTCCATCATCCGCGACAATTCCAAGGTAGAAGACTATATGGAAGTGCTGCTGTATTATCCCGGACTTAGAGTTCGGCTGAAGTCCAGCTATCTCGTGCGTGAGCCCCTTCCTGCCTATAGCGTCTTCGGCCACAATGGCACATTCATAAAATCCCGCGCCGACGTACAGGAGAAACACCTGCTGGCGGGCGAGCTGCCCGTCGGCGAGGACTGGGGCGTAGAGCCGGAATCCGAAGAAGGTCTGTTGGTTACAGAGATCGATGGTAAGGTGATCCGCGAACGCGTACCCACCGAAAAAGGCAGCTATATGGATTACTATACGGGCATCTACGAAGCCATCCGCAACGATGCGCCCCTGCCCGTGACCGCAGAACAGGGTACCCGCGTCATCCGCGTAATAGACAAAGCATACGAGAGCCTCAGGGAAAGGCGAGTGGTGTCCTTCCGATAACGTTTGCGTAAAAAAAATGGGTGGAATAGGTTGCCTGATGCAACTTACATAGGACAACCCATAAATTAGTTCGTATGAAACGACTGTCAGTATGCACTCTTGCCCTCTTCTGCAGCGCCTTAGGCTTTGCCCAGGACGGCGACCCGGCCATTCGCGTAGCCAATACCGCTCTTCAGCTGTGGAAAGACGACGGCGACACCGCCACCGCCCGCTGGACCTATGACGAAGGCGTTGTATGGAAAGGTCTGCAGGGACTCTGGTACAATACCGGCGACGCCCGCTATTTCAAATACGTCCAGCACCAGGTTGACCGTCTCGTCGACAAGGATGGGAATATCAGGACCTATAAATTAGAAGACTATAATCTGGATAACGTCCTCTGTGGCCGCATCCTCCTGATGCTCTACCAGGTCACCGGCCAGGAAAAATATCAGAAGGCGGCCGCCACGCTGCGCCGCCAGCTCCAGGGACAGCCCCGCACCACGGAAGGCAGCTTCTGGCATAAGAAGAAATATACCCAGCAGGTATGGCTCGATGGCCTCTATATGGCTCAGCCCTTCTTCGCCGAATATGCCGCCCTCTTCCACGAGGACAGCGCCTTCGACGATATCGCCCGGCAATTCGCCGCCATAGAGCAGCATACCCGGGAGGCAGGCACCGGCCTGCTCTATCATGGCTGGGATGGATCCCGCCAGGAGAAATGGGCGGACAAGCAATCGGGCCACTCCGCAAATTTCTGGGGCCGCGCCATGGGCTGGTATGGCATGGCCCTGGTAGATGCGCTGGATTATTTTCCCGCCGGTCATCCGGGCCATAAAACCCTGGTGACAATCCTCGAACGCTATGCCGCAGCCATCCAGAAAGTTCAGGACCAGGCCACGGGCTGCTGGTGGGACGTGCTCGATAAACCCGGGGCCCAGGGCAATTACCTCGAAGCTTCCGCCAGCTGCATGTTCGTCTATACCCTGGCCAAAGGCGCCCGCCTGGGCTGGCTGCCGGCCGCAGCGCGGGCTGCCGCCGAAAAAGGCTACCAGGGCATCCTGAAGAAATTCATAACCAACGACGATAGCAGCCATGCCAGCCTCCAGGGCACGGTCAGCGTTAGCGGCCTCGGCGGCTCGCCCAACCGCGACGGCAGCTATGGCTATTATATCAGCGAGAAAGTCGTTCCCAACGACCCCAAGGGCATCGGCGCCTTCCTCCTTGCCGCAGACGAAATGGCGATGCAGCCAGCCACGAATACCACCGTCCTGCTCGACTATTACTTCGATAACGAACGGCGTAAGGACATCACCGGCGCCCAGGTCCGCTATCATGACGTTGGGGAAGACATGGCCCACAGCGGCTTCTCCATCTGGGGCCACCTCTGCCGCATGAACGGCGCCCATACCGACTCCCTGCCAACGGCGCCCACCGCCGATAAGCTCAGGAAAGCAGCTGTCTATATCATCGC
>JAMFRX010000437.1 GCA_026224995.1 Puia dinghuensis | reverse complement strand
GGGCGGGGGGGGGGGGGGGGGGGGCGGCCGCCCCCCCCCCCCCCGTCGGTACGTTTATCCAGCATGATAAGGTTATCTCCAACTACTTCCGTAGCAAATTTCTTATTTCCTTCTTTGTCTTCCCAGCTGCGGGTCCGGAGGCGACCTTCGATATAGACCAGGCTGCCCTTGTGAAGATATTTTTGCGCCAGCTCGGCAAGGCCGCGCCAGAGGACCACGGTATGCCATTCCGTCTGAGAAATGAGCTTTCCAGCCCTATCTTTAAACGTCTCTGTAGTCGCCAAAGAGAATTTTGCAACAGCTATATTTCCTTCCAGGTATTGTACGTCGGGGTCCTTTCCTAAATTGCCTATTAGCATCACCCTGTTTACGCCTCTCATACATCAAATTTTGATATGTTTACTAATCGTCTTTGGGAATCCAGCGCCGATTAAAATTAGCTTATTTCAGCCAAAAAGATAAATATTTCATGCTTAGAACAAGCTTTGTGCCGGGGTCGGGTCCTGCAGCCAGGCGTTGATAAATTTTGGAAAAGGATAGTCTGACAGCCGGCTGCGGTCGATGTGCAGATAGTCTTGAAAGCCAGTAGCAAGGTCCTTTTCTGTGCGGAGGGTAATAAACTGCCCTTGTATGGTTTGGTGGCTGAGCTCCTGGCGGTGAACGCGGGAGATATACCTGACTGTGAGGGGCTGCTTACCAAAGAGTTGCCTTAAAAGATCGGAGCGGGAAGCCTTATCGTTATCGAAATAGAGGGGCTCATCGGTCTCATGCAGCACGAATTCGTAGAGTCCTTCCCAGATGTCTTTGGTGGTGCGCTGGCGGATGTAGACTTTGTCGCCTGGGGTTTCGACTATAAAATAATACAGCCAACGTTGTTTTTTCCGGATGCTCTTTTCTTTGATGGGCAGCTGTGTGGTCCAGCCTTTTTGCAATGCCTCGCAGCCGGTACGCTGTGAGCAGTCCGTGCAGAGTGGATTACGGGGTAGGCAAACTGTGGCGCCGAAGTCCATAATAGCCTGGTTATAAAGGTCTGCCTGATCGCGATCGAGCAAGGCGTCGGCGAGCCTGGCGTACAATTTTTTTCCGGCTGTAGAATCTATTGGCGTGAAGTCGCCGAAATAGCGTGAGAGAACGCGTGTCACATTGCCATCGACTACTGCATGTGGAAGGCGGAAGGCGAAGGAGGCGATTGCGGCTGCGGTATAAGGGCCGATGCCTTTGAGCGACAGGATCTCCAGGTAGGTGTTGGGAAACTCTCCATTATATTCTGCGTCAATCTTTTTTGCAGTGGCGATGAGGTTGCGACAGCGATTGTAGTAGCCGAGACCTTCCCATAGCTTGAAGACTTTTTGTTCCGGAGCGATAGCAAGATCGTGGATAGTGGGGAAGGCGTTAAGAAATTTTTGGTAGTAGGCCCATCCCTGGTCGACGCGTGTTTGTTGAAGTATCACCTCACTTAACCATATCCTATAGGCATCTTTTTCCCCTTTCCAGGGCATTTCCCGATTATTTTTATACTTATGCCATTTTAGCAAAATTTTAGTAAAATCAGCTTTTTTGGATGACATTTTGGCGCGATTTGTGATAAAAAAAATTCACAATCAATATTTTAGAGATTTCTTGCACAAGTTGATCAAATCCAGTATTTTGATAGCCGAAAAGGAAATTCAGAGCTAAGGAGTTGTGAATTAATAATTTTGTTATATATTTAAAATCAGAAACTTATAAAACTTAATCCCCATGAGAAAGGCGGACCTTGTTAACCAAATATCGGAAAAAACAGGTATACCTAAGGTAGACGTCTTAGTGACGTTGGAAACCATGTTCAAAGAAGTGAAAGAAACCTTGTCCCAGGGAGAAAATATTTATATCCGTGGGTTCGGTAGTTTTATCACGAAGAAGAGGGCTGCAAAAATCGGCCGCAACATAAAGAAGAATGTGGCTGTTCATATTCCTGAGCATTATATCCCTGCATTCAAGCCTGCGAAGGAGTTTGTTGCAGAGGTAAAAAAGTTGCAGGCGGTGAAGGAAGATCAGCCAAACCCGGACGAAGAGATGTAATATTGCATCTCTAATCATTCAGCATGAAGAGACAGCAATTCCTGTTAGCGGGCGCCGGGGTGTTAGTACTACTCGCTCTGTATATTTTTGGACAAACCGCTCCTCCACATCCGAAACCAAGCGCCGCCATGGCGGGCGTTGCAGGGGCTCCTGCAAAATCCATTGGTTTACAGGAAATTCTACAAGCCTCCCAAGCTCGTTTGACTCCTGCTCAGCAATCTTATGTAAACAGGCTGCAGCATTCCGTTGTAAGAGGGGATGTAGCTACGCAGGAGCTGAAGGCTTACCGGCAGCTGGCTGATTTCTGGAAAGATTCGGTCCAGGATGGTTTTATATTATATGCGTATTATACTGGAGAGGCAGCTAAATTGGAAAAGTCGGAAAAAAGACTCACCTTTGCTGCCCAATTATTTTTGCAAAGTTTGCGTGGGCAAGATAATCCGGCTTATAACGGTTGGATGGCTACCGACGCTAAAGAGTTGTTTGAAAAGGCATTAGAACTGAATCCTAACAATGATTCATCCAAAGTGGGGCTAGGCGCCAGCTATATTTTTGGCAGCCAGGCTGGTAATCCCATGGAAGTGATGCAGGGCATTCAGCGGGTCCTGGAAGTAGCCCGGCGGGATTCCACCAATATGTATGCTCAGCTGATGCTGGGCTGGGGCGGATTGGAATCGGGGCAATTTGATAAAGCTATTGAACGTTTAACAACCGTTGTTCGACATCAACCTGCCAATATCGAAGCGATACTCCTCCTAGCCGAAGTTCATCAGCAAAAAGGCGAAAAAGCTGATGCCATCAAATGGTACGAAACTGCGAAGAAAATGCTTGGCAACCAGGAAACTGATATGGTGCGTGAGATAGATGCGCGCATCAAGCAACTAAAGTAGCCAGGCGATTAAATTGATAATCTATTTATTAACTAAATAAAGCGTTAAGTATGCCTTGTGGTAAAAAGCGTAAGCGTCATAAAATTGCGACGCACAAGCGTAAGAAAAGACTGAGAAAGAATCGTCATAAGAAAAAGAACAAGTAGTGGGGCCAGGATTAGATCGAATCTGATAGATTTGATGTCGATGGAAAACGCTGTTACGCTTGAATAAGGAACTTATTATAAACGCGACCCCGCAAGGTGTTGAAATAGCTCTGCTGGAAGACAAAAAGCTGGTGGAGCTACACCATGAAAAAGCTGATAACAGCTTTGCGGTAGGTGATCTATACCTGGGAAAGGTTAAAAAGCTTATTCCCGGGTTGAATGCTGCATTCGTGGATGTAGGTTTTGAAAAAGACGCTTTTCTCCATTATACCGATCTCAGTCCCTATGCCCGGAGCCTGTTGAAGTTCACGCAGATCGCGATGAACGACGCGAGTCCTGGCGGGTTTGATTTTGGCGGCTTCCAGGTTGAGCCTGAGATCATAAAGACGGGCAAGATCAATGAAGTTCTGAATGGCAAGCCGCATATTCTGGTCCAGATCCTGAAGGAGCCGATAGCGGCCAAAGGTCCCAGGCTCAGCTGTGAGATCTCCCTGCCGGGTAGGTTTGTGGTCATTACTCCCTTTAATGATATAGTCGCTGTCTCGCGGAAGATCCATTCTTCCGACGAGCGGAAGCGGCTGCAGAAGATCGTGGAGGCCATTAAGCCGAAGAATTTCGGGGTTATTGTCCGGACTGCGGCGGAGGGGAAGAACACGGCCGAGCTGCATGAGGACCTTACGGAGCTGGTAGCGACCTGGAAGACGATACAGCATAATCTAAAGGGGGCGGTCGCGCCGGCGAAGATCCTGAGCGAGCAGACCAAGACTACGAGCATGCTGCGGGATCTCCTGAACGAGGACTTCAATAAGATCGTCATCAACGACAGGAATATCTTCAATGACACCAAGAGCTATATTCAGCGGATAGCTCCGGATAAGATTGACATTGTCTCCTATTACCACAATGGCTCACCGATATTCGACCAGTTCAGCGTGACCAAGCAAGTGAAAGCCGCTTTTGGCAAGACGGTGAATCTGCCCAGCGGCGCCTACCTTATTATAGAGCATACGGAAGCCCTGCACGTCATCGACGTCAATTCCGGTTATAAGAGCGTCAGCAATAACCAGGAGCAGAATGCCCTGGAGACCAATATGGAGGCTGCGGAGGAGATCGCGCGGCAATTGCGGCTCCGGGACCTTGGGGGCATCATCGTAGTGGACTTCATCGACATGAAGCTGCCGGACAACAAACGGAAGCTTATCGAGGCGATGGAGGGTTTTATGCGCACGGACAGGGCCAAGCATGCCGTGCTGCCCATTTCGAAGTTCGGGCTGATGCAGATCACGCGCCAGCGTATGAAGCCTGAGGTGACCATCAATACGCAGGAGGTTTGTCCTACCTGCAACGGTACCGGAAAGATCTCCAGTGCGCTCATCCTGGAGGACGAGATCGAAAAGAATTTGAGCTATCTCATTAATCATCAGCACAAAGACCTCATATTAGCCGTGCATCCCATTATGCATGCCTACCTCACGAAAGGAGGGTTCTTAGGCATCGGCAGCCGGAGCTGGCAATGGCGTTGGAAATACAAGCAGAAGATCCGCATTCGCGCCAACACCAACTATCACCTCACGGAATTCCATTTCTTCGACAAGCAGGAAGACGAGATCAAGTTGTAAGTGGAAAAAATTTGGCCCCGGTAGAAACCGGGGCCGTCTTTCACTGTCAACATTGAGTCACACATTCATGGAACGGCGATAATATCGGTCCGCTCTTAATCAGTAGCCCTATGATGGGAGGGTGTTATAATAATCGATGATCCGTTTGATATCGTCCATGGATTTGAGCTTTAGCTTATTGGTGGTAATGAAATCGTCCACCTTCTCTTTCTTGTCGCTCAGCAAGGATAGAATGGAAGCCTTATCCTTTTTTACCCGCTGGAGTGTCGTCCCGTTGTATACGTAATAATCGTCGTAGGTAGTAAATTCCTTTTTTGTTTCACCGGACATCTGGTCCTTTCGTTCGGAAATAGGCTTTGTGATGCTGTGGAGAAGCCAGTATTTTCCTGAGGAGAGGACGAGGTAGAAGCTATTCGCATCGCGGGTGTCTATGGCCGGGAAGCCGCATTGGAACAGGGTGCTGTCGTGACCGGTAGGCCAGACGACTGCTTTCACCAATCCTTTGGGCAGCACCAGCTCTCTGTTGCCGCTGTCGAGGTAATGGACTTCATCGGTATGCAGGTCCAGGCGTAGCCGGATATCGTTGAATCTTTTGTCGTTCAGGATGGCGCTGCCAAACTGCCATTCGGGTTTAAAATAGGGAGAGCCTTCGACGTCTTCGGTCGGATTTACAAAGGCTCTCCCGCTTGCGTCAAATACCTGATAGCTATTCGTTGTCGCTTCCGTCACAAAACCCTTTTGGGCAGGCAGGGATGTATAGCTTCCGCCTGTGAATAGTGCCCATAAGATGATCGTTTTGTGCATAGGTCGCTTTTACGGTTAGTTAGGGTTCACCACCGGGGCGCTGCCGGCGCCTGGTGGGTTGAGGGCCGTTTCATCCGCCGGTACGTCCCAGTAATCCAGGAAGTCATAATTGATCGTGGAGTGCGTATTCAGCTGTTTGGTGGCCGTGTAGATGACGGCGCCGTAGAACCCGCCTCCTTTGGAGATATCGTAGGTCCATCCCCAGCGTCTGGAGTCATAGAAGGAGAGACCGCGGAGGGCCAGTGCGGCGCGTCTTTCCATCACCAGCTCCTGCAAGGCGCCTGCGAGGCTTAGGCCGGTACCGGATACGGGGGCCACGCCTGCGCCCTGGTAAGTCCGGATGGCGTCTACAAAACCAAGGCCGGGGTCGATACTACCGGTGCGAATATTCGCCTCGGCCAGCATAAGGGCGTTCTCTTCGTAGCTGCCGGCGATAAAGAGCTCATAGGCGCCGACGTCGTTGTCTCCATATGTAATTACATTAGCCGAGTCGAAACCACCGCTAACAAGACTCCAGCGGCAGCTGAAGTCGAAGCCGCCGACCTGGTTGAGATAGATAACTGTATCGGTGAAATTGTTGGCGAGGCGTTTGTCGTTGGATTTGAAATCCTGGATCCATCGTTCGCTTACCTTGAAGGTCTTGTTGGTGTTCAGGCCTGTGGTGAGGGCGGATACCGTTCCGCCGGAGGCAGTGAAGAAATAGTTGACTGCTGCCGAGCGGCCGGTGAAGACGAAGTCTCCCTTTTGGATACCTGCCGTAGCGAGGGTCAGCACGTTCTGCCAGTCGGATGCGGCCATAGCGGTCATGGAGGATCCGGTAATGGTGGCGGCAGGGTTGCTGTTTACGAAGGGCGACAGGTGGTTGAGCAGGATATTCCGGGCCTTCATCGTGTTGATGTTATGGATCCACATGGTCGGGGTCAGGATCCCGCCGTTGCCGACCTGGCAGAAAGCAGGGATGAGGCTGCCCAGGACGCTGCTGTAATCGGCGGTATTGGTGATGGCGTTGATGATGGTAGCTGCCTGGTCGAATTCAGCGTTAGAGTAGATGATCATCGAATCCTTGCTGACGAAGTTGTTGTTGGTAAAGCCTGCAACATCGTCGCTTTTGAGGCCTGCATAATAAAGGGTTCCGATGGAGGCGTACGCATATCCTTTCCACCAATGGCACCAGGCCTGGACTGTAGCTTTCTTGGTAGCGGAGTCACCAGTGAATTTGATCTGCGGGAGCGTCGCCAGAACGGTATTAAGGGCCGAGTTCATGGCGTACATATTCAGCCATTGATAATAAAAGGGATTATTACCGGCACCCGTTGCGGCGCGGGTGTTTCCCAGCCGGAGGACGGTCCGGGAGGTAGCGGTATTGGAGAGCTTAGTGACACCGTCGTCAAGGATCACGTAATCCGGGAGGCTGATCTGGTTGACCAGCTGGTTGGCGACGTCGCTGGTGACGATATCCCCCATTAGTTCGCTATAGCCATAGGGCAGGGAGAAATAGCTGTTTCCCAGCCAGCCGTCACCGTTATAGAAGCCGTTGAGATAAACGCCACCGGCTGCGAGCTGTTCGATGCCGCTTTCCGTAGTGGCGTTGACAGCGAGGGTGGGGTCATTGGGATCTCCAACGTTGAGCTGCTTCTTGCAGGAAGTCATCCCGGAAGCCAGCAGGAAAAATAAGCCAATGTATAGATATCTAGTAATTTTCATGATCTGCTCTTTTAGTGTGATTGAATTAAAGCCCTACGTTAAGGCCGACCTGATAAGCTTTTACGTTAGGTAAGCTGTTGTGATCGACACCTCTGTCGTAAGAGGAGTTGGTCGAACCCGAGCTGATCTCAGGATCGAAGCCGGTGTATTTGGTCTTCGTCCAGATATTCCGGGCCGAGAACACGAGCTGTACTTTCTTGAGAGCGGGTACTTTGATGTATGGTGCGAGGTCAACGGCCAGCGACACGTTCCGGAGGCGCAGGAAGGAAGAGCTTTCGTAGAAGTAATCCTTAGTGCCATCGCGGTTACCGTTCTGCGAGCCGAATTTATCGGCATAGGCGCTGCGGTAGTAGGCAACATAGGCTTCGGTCTGACCGGCGATGGTCACGGGAACGGCGTAGTCGCCGCTGATGCCGTCGCGGTACATCCATTCCTTGGTCTGGTTGTACAGGTGGCTGCCGTAGACCCAGTCGAACTGGAAGTTGAGGCTGAAATTCTTATAGTTCACCCCGTTGATGAAAGAGACGTTGAATTTGGGGTTAGGATCGCCGAAGGAATAAGAATCGTCGGTGAACTGGATGCCTTTGGAGGCGGTGTCGACAACCTTGCCATTAACGATCTGATACTTGCCATAGTCCGCTTTGGCGATGATCGGAGCTCCGGTTGCATCCGTCTGCGAGAGGCTGGTGATCGTCTTGGAGCCGAAGATCTGGCCGATCTTCTGGCCGGGT
>JAMFRX010000054.1 GCA_026224995.1 Puia dinghuensis | reverse complement strand
TGTATCGTGCTGCCCTCTTACCGGGAAGGCATGCCCCTCAGCCTGCTCGAAGGCGCCAGCATGTGTAAAGCCCTCATCGGCGCCGACACGGCCGGCTGCCGCGCGGTCATAGAAGATGGTGTCAACGGCTGGCTTTGCCGCGTAAAGGACGAAACCCACCTGGCAGAGAAGATGAAGACATATTACGATCTTCCCGCAACGGCTAAGATCCGGATGGGCATCGAAGGCCGCAACCTCGTCCTGCGGCAGTTCACCCGGGAGATCGTGGCAGACATCTATCTCCAAAAAATTAAACAGCTCCGGGCAACCGGTCACGAATAGTTAAAAGGATATGCATATTCTCCTGCTCGTCTTTTATGGCCTCCTGTGCAGCTACGGGATAGTAAAAATGCGGTTCATCCGGGACACGGGCATCCGGCCCGTCTGGCTATTGCTGTTCTTCTTCCTGCACGTAGGCGCCGGCTGGCTCCACAATGCCATCGCCTACCGGTATTTTCCGGGCCATGGCGATATCTGGGACTATTTCTGGAAGAGCTTCCTCTACCGGCACCGGCTGCTCTCCGACTTCGACGCCTTCCGCGCCGACAATTCTACCTGGACCTATTTCTCCCACAATGGCGTGATCTTTATCCAGATGCTGCTCGACCTCCTGTCCTTCGACCACATGGACGTCAATACCCTCCTTTTTGCCTTTCCCGTCTTCCTGGGAAGCGTCGCCCTCTTCCGCACCTTCCGCAGCCGTTTTCCTGACGACCTGCTGACGGCCCTTTCCATCTTTCTGCTGCCCTCGGTCCTGTTCTGGACTTCCTGTATCTTCCGCGAAGGCGTGCTGTATATGCTGCTGGGATTCCTGCTCCTCGGCCTCCACCGGCTCCTGACCCGGCCTTCGCCTTCCCCCGCCCGAACCTCGCCCGGCTTGCCCGGGACCATCCTCTCCTGCCTTCTCTGCTTCATCCTTATCGCCTACTTCCGCATCGCCATCGCCTTCACCCTCCTGGTCCCGATCCTGGCCTGGTGGATGCTGGAAAAACCCGCCGCCCGCCGGCGCCTGCTCCTTTTATCCGCAGCCGTGGCCGGCCTTTCGCTTCTATGCCTCTTCTTACTCCCTGGCTTCAGCCTGCCCCAGGAAATTGCCCGCCGACAACAGGAATTCTACCTCCTGCAAGGCCATTCCAGACTCTGGCTCCCGGCAATTAGCGGGTCCTGGCAAAGCCTCCTGAAGGCACTCCCCGCCGCAGCCCTCAACGGCCTGTTCCAACCCCTCCCCGGCGCCGGTGGCCAACCCATCTACCTCGCCTTCTCCCTGGAGCTCTCGTTCATCTGGCTGATCGCCCTCCTGGCCCTCATACGATACGGCACGAACTCTGCCACCAGCACTCCCGTCCCTGCTCGTCTCCCCTTCAACACCTTCTGCCTCCTCTTCACCGCCATCGGCCTGCTCAGCATCGGCCTTATCGTCCCCTTCGCAGGCACCATCGTCCGCTACCGAAGCATCTTCCTCCCCTTCCTCCTGGCCCCCTTCCTGCACTCCCTGCGCAGCCTGCGCCCCCTTCAAAACCTCAACACCTGGCTCGCCCAAAACATGCTGAATAAATTATGAATAATTGATATAGTTCAAAAGATTATATTTATCAAGCTGCCTAACGCCAAAATTTCATTTTTTTGAGTTTTTTTATTGCAAATTCTCCATTTTTGGCAGCCGCGGGCCAAAAAATTGTTTAATCACCCGCAATCATTTAGTTTCGCTAAAACTTTTCAGATGTCCTCATTAAGATTTAAAGCTATCGACAATCTAACCACCGCCGCCGAAGGTCAGATCCCTGGCGCGGCTAAAATAACCGCCATCTTCGGCGAAAATGTTTTCACCCTGAAAACGGCCCGCGAATTTTTAAGTGATGAAGCCTATAAGAGTCTTCAGACCTCTATCAAGGGGGGTAAGAAGATCGATCGCGCCGTAGCCAATCAGATCGGCTCCGGCATGCGCCAATGGGCCGAAGCAAAAGGCGTCACGCATTTTACCCACTGGTTCCAGCCGCTCACAGGTACCACTGCAGAAAAGCATGATTCTTTCTTTACCATAAAGAGCGATGGCACCGCCATAGAAGAATTTGACGGCGCTGCCCTCATCCAACAGGAGCCGGATGCGTCTTCCTTCCCCAGCGGCGGCCTTCGCGCTACTTTCGAAGCCCGCGGCTACACGGCCTGGGACCCTTCTTCACCCGCTTTCGTCATGGAGATCGGCGCCGGAAAAACGCTCTGTATCCCGACCATCTTCGTCAGCTATACCGGCGAGTCCCTGGACTACAAAGCGCCTTTGCTCAAAGCCCTGGCTTCTCTCGACAAAGCAGCTGTCGATGTGTGCCATTACTTCGATAAGAACGTCACCAAAGTAACGGCTACCCTCGGCTGGGAACAGGAATATTTCGTCGTCGACGAAGGCCTGTTCAACGCCCGCCCCGACCTCGTCATGAGCGGCAGGACAGTATTCGGCCACGCGCCCGCAAAAGGCCAGCAGCTGGAAGATCATTATTTCGGCAGCATCCCCGAACGCATCTACGCCTTCATGCGCGATTACGAACAGGAAGCCTATAAGTTAGGTATCCCCCTCCGCACCCGCCACAATGAGGTCGCCCCCGCCCAGTTCGAGTGCGCCCCCATCTTCGAAGAAGTAAGCGTTGCGGTCGATCATAACATTCTGCTCATGGACATCATGGACCGCGTCGCCCGCCGCCACAAGCTCCGGGTCCTGGTCCACGAAAAGCCCTTTGCCGGCATCAACGGCAGCGGCAAGCACAACAACTGGAGCATGGCTACCGATACCGGCGTCAACCTCCTGGCTCCCGGCAAGACACCAAAGACCAACCTGATGTTCCTGACCTTCTTCGTCAATACGATCAAGGCCGTTTATGAATATTCCGATGTGCTTCGCGCTTCTATCGCCTCGGCCGGTAACGATTTCCGCCTCGGCGCCAACGAAGCCCCCCCTGCCATCATCTCCGTATTCATCGGCGAATACCTCAGCAAGGTGCTGGCCGATGTAAAAGAGCGGGTCGGCGACAAGTTCGACGAACAGGACGAAGCGATCCTAAAGCTGGACCTGCATCGCAGCATCCCGGAACTGCTGCTGGACAATACAGACCGGAACCGGACCTCGCCCTTCGCCTTCACCGGCAACAAATTCGAGTTCCGCGCCGTCGGCTCCGCCGCCAACTGCGCTAACGCCATGATCGCCGTCAACAGCATCCTGGCCGAAACGCTCAAGAAGTTCAAAAAGGAAGTAGACTCCCTGATTGAAAAAGGCGATAAAAAAGAGATCGCCATCATGCACGTCCTCCGGGAATACGTGGTCAGCAGCGAAAAAGTCCTGTTCGAAGGCGATGGCTACAGCGACGAATGGCATCATGAAGCCGAAAGACGTGGTCTGCCCAACGTCCGGACGACCCCCCTGGCCCTGGATGCCATGATCACCGAAAAAGCCAAGCACCTCTACGAAGCCAATGGCGTTTATACGCACATAGAGCTCGAAGCCCGGCACGAGATAGAGCTGGAAAAATACATCAAGCGGGTACAGATCGAAGCCCGGATCATGGGCGAACTGGCTACCAGCCATGTCCTGCCCCCGGCCATCAAATACCAGAATGTTCTGATCCAGAACATCAAGGGATTAAAGGAAGTCGGTCTTCCCGTGAGCGCTTATACCAATCAGCAGGCGATCCTGGAAAAGATCTCCGAGCACATCTCCAAGATAAGCGAGCTCGTAGGCAAGATGATCGAGGCCCGCAAGATCGCCAACGCCATTACCGACACGCGCACCAAGGCTATCGCCTACAACAGCCAGGTGAAAGAGCCCTTCTTCGATGAGATCCGTTATCATGTAGATAAGCTGGAGCTCCTGGTCGATGACAAGGAATGGGTCCTTTCCAAGTACCGCGAATTACTCTTCCTGAGATAAAACGAAAAACCCGCCTGATGGCGGGTTTTTTTATAGCTTCTTTTGCCGGGGGCGCGCCCTATAACCTCTCTTTCACCCAGTGCTGGGCGATCTCCAGCTGCTCCCGCATGGTAAGATGCGAATTGTCCAAAACAATGGCATCCTCGGCCTGCCGCAAAGGGCTGATCGCCCGATGCGAATCTATATAGTCCCGCCTCGCCAGGTTCTGCTTGACCTCTTCCAGGGTGACATTAGGGTTCTTTTCATATAGCTCCTTATACCGCCTGCGCACCCTGACCGATTCGTCAGCCGTCATGAAGATCTTCAGCTCGGCATGAGGAAAGACCACGGTCCCGATATCCCTCCCATCCATGACGATCCCCTTGTTCTTACCCATCTCCTGTTGCCGGCTCACCGCAAAGTCCCTCACCTCTTTCACTGAGGCTACTTCACTCACCTTCTCCGCGATCACCAGGTCCCGGATGACATATTCCACATTCTCCCCGTTCAGCCAGGTCTCCGTTTGCCCGTTCTTATGATTGGTCACGAACTCCAGCTTTATACGCGCAAGTGCCTGCTCCACGGCATCCGGATTGGTCCAGTCCACATGATTGCGCAGAAAATAAAGGGTGATCGCCCGGTACATGGCGCCGCTGTCTATATAGACATAATGCAGCTCACGTGCCAATTGCCTGGCCAGCGTACTCTTCCCGCAGGATGACCAGCCGTCGATGGTGATTGTGATCTTCATATCCACTGCAAAATAAAAAAAGCCCTCTGTATAGAGGGCTTTTTTTATTATTTAAAAGCTTCTAAGCTTCCGATTTCTCTTTCGTTTCTCCTTCAGCGTGAATTTGATCTTCGAATTCTCCTTATCCAGTTCCGCGATCAGGACATCCCCATTCTTTATGTTCATATTGAGGATCTCTTCGGCCAGCGGGTCTTCCAGGTATTTCTGAATGGCCCTGTGCAGCGGCCGGGCGCCAAACTGCGCATCATACCCCTTGTCCGCGATGAAGTTCTTGGCCTCATCCTCCAGCTCCAGGGTAAAGCCCAGGTTGTTCAGCCGTTTCAGGACACCCTTCATCAGGATATCGATGATCTGGAAGATATGCTCCTTGTTCAAAGAGTTAAAGATCACGACGTCGTCGATCCTATTCAAAAATTCGGGGCTAAAAGTCCTCTTGAGCGCCTTCTCGATAACAGCCTTGTTGTTCTCGTCGGCATTCTGCGTCCGGGAAGCCGTGGCAAATCCTACCCCATCCCCGAAATCCTTCAGCTGACGAACTCCGATATTGGAGGTCATGATGATCAACGTATTCTTGAAATCCACCTTACGGCCCAGCCCGTCTGTAAGCTGGCCATCGTCCAGCACCTGCAGCAGGATATTGTAGATATCCGGGTGAGCTTTTTCTATCTCATCCAGCAGGATCACCGAATAGGGCTTCCGGCGGACTCGTTCCGTCAGCTGCCCACCTTCTTCATAACCTACATAGCCGGGAGGCGCGCCGATCAGGCGGCTGACCGTGAATTTCTCCATGTATTCGCTCATATCTATGCGGATGAGCGAATCTTCCGAATCGAACATATACCGGGCCAGGGCCCTGGCTAATTCCGTCTTACCTACGCCCGTGGGGCCCAGGAAGATGAACGTTCCTATGGGTTTCTTGGGGTCCTTCAACCCTACCCTGTTACGCTGGATAGCCTTGACGACCTTGGTGATGGCATCATTCTGACCTACCACCATGCCACCCATGTCGATGGCCATATTCCGCAGCTTTTCCGTCTCGGCCTGCACCATCCGTTTCACCGGGATGCCGGTCATCATGCTGACCACTTCGGCGATATTCTCCTCATCGATAGGATAACGCTTGTGCTTGCTCTCTTCCTCCCATTCGGCCTTGGCTTTTTCCAATTCCTCCTGGAGACGTTTTTCCGTATCCCGAAGCGAAGCAGCCTCTTCGAACTTCTGGCTCTTCACTACCTTGTTCTTCTCATTTTTCACGTCCTCGATCTTCTTTTCGAGATCCACGATGTTCTGTGGAACGTTGATGTTCTTCAGATGCACCCTGGCCCCTACTTCGTCCAGCACGTCGATGGCCTTGTCGGGCAGCAGCCTGTCGGTCATATACCGGTCGCTCAGCTTCACGCAGGCGTCGATGGCGTCGTCGGAATAGGTGACGTTATGATAGTCTTCGTACTTCGATTTAATGTTGTTCAGGATCTGAATGGTCTCCTCCACGCTCGGCGGATCGATCATGACCTTCTGGAAACGACGGTCAAGCGCCCCGTCCTTCTCGATGTACATCCTGTATTCATCGAGCGTGCTGGCGCCTATGCACTGCAGCTCGCCACGGGCCAGGGCCGGCTTGAAGATGTTGCTGGCATCCAGCGACCCGCTGGCGCCACCCGCACCCACGATGGTATGGATCTCATCGATAAAGAGGATCACATCCCTGTTCTTCTCCAGCTCGTTCATGATCGCCTTCATCCGCTCTTCGAACTGGCCACGGTACTTCGTACCGGCTACCAGGGCGGCAAGATCCAGCGAGATCACCCGCTTATCGAACAATACACGGGATACCTTGCGCTGGACGATCCGCAGGGCCAGGCCCTCCACGATCGCCGTCTTACCCACACCGGGCTCCCCGATCAGGATGGGGTTGTTCTTCTTACGCCGGGAAAGGATCTGCGATACCCGCTCTATCTCTTCTTCCCGGCCTACAATGGGATCCAATGCCCCCATTTCCGCCAGTCTCGTGATATCCCTTCCAAAGTTGTCCAGCACCGGCGTCTTGCTCTTCGCATTCCCCGCGGAACGCGCCTTCTGCTGCGAATACTTCTTTTCTTCGTCGAAATCGTCGTCGTTCTCTTCCGCATACTCACTCCGGACGTCGTTGCTTTTCACGACACCCAGCTCATTGCGGAACAGGTCATAATCCACGTCGAACTGATTTAAGATCTGCGTTGCAATGTTCTCTTTGTTCTTCAGGATGGAGAGCATCAGGTGCTCCGTCTCTACCGTCGGGCTTTTGAGGGCCTTTGCTTCAAGAACGGTTACCCGGATCACTTTCTCGGCTTGCTTGGTAAGGGGCAGGCTATTGATGTTGGCGATGTTCTTACCGGTCTTATCCTTTACTGCCATTTCCACCTCCTTTCGTAATTCATACAGGTCCACGTTGAAACTCTTCAAAATGCGGACAGCCGTATTATCACCCTCCCGGATCAAACCCAGCAATAAGTGCTCCGTACCGATAAAATCGTTCCCCAGTCGCAAAGCTTCCTCCCTGCTGAACGATATAATCTCCTTTACCTGGGCTGAAAAATTATTATCCATTTTTAAGTTATTGAGCTTTATACAATAATAACGAATATTTTTGACTCTATTTCTGCCACTTTATTAACGGCCGTTAATAACATTAAGTGTATATGCAAGTCAAAATTAATAGCAGAGAAAAAATTCATGCCATTACGATCGTGGAACCCATTCTTGCTGCTAATATGACAGCGGAATTGGAGAAATGTTTACTCCCGATCCTTCAAACC
>JAMFRX010000436.1 GCA_026224995.1 Puia dinghuensis | reverse complement strand
GCTGCTCCGGATGAAGGAGCAAAGCCAGCTCTACAAGAAGGTCCTGGACACGAACAGAACATTCCTCTTCAAGAACAGTCTGATCGAACAATACGGCGGGTTCCGCAAATACATCAACGAAAAGGTCCCTTACCGGGGTGGCGCATTTCCGGGCCAGGCCAGAAAGGATTCGGAACGGCTGGCCCAGCAGGGCGCCAGACCCACCGATACCAGCTTCCGGTCGTTCACCCAGTTCCCTGCCGGCATCCGGGCGGCTTTCTATGTGGACTGGGACGCCCAGTCCTTCCTCTCGCTGCAGGAGTACATCGACAAGATGAACATGGTGATCCCCGAATGGATCTTCATCGATCCGACCGCGGACACCGTTTTTACCGATATCGATCCTCGGGCATGGAATGTCATGAAAAAATCGGGGGTCAAGGTCCTGCCCATCCTTTCCAACAACTACAAAGAGGTCTTCCGGGGAGATGCGGTCCGGCGGATCATCGCCGATCCGGTGAAGAAACAGCGGCTGATCAATGATGTGATCAATATCCTGCAGAAGGACAGCTTTGTCGGGGTGAACGTAGATTTCGAGGAGCTGGAGGAGAAGAACAACGAGAACCTGGTCTCCTTTCAGAAGGACCTCTACGAGCAGCTGCACGCCAGGCACCTGCTGGTAACGCAGGACGTTATCCCCTTTAACGAAGACTACGATTTCAAAGGGCTCTCGAAATACAACGACTATATTTTCCTGATGGCCTATGACCAGTTCTCGGATAATTCGGGCCCTGGTCCCATTGCCCATCAAAAATGGATAGAGGGGGCCGTGGATGATGCCGTAAAGAATATCCCGCTGCAGAAGCTGATCCTCTGTCTGGCGGCCTATGGGTACGACTGGCGGCTGGGAAAATCGATGTACTCACGTACGGTGAGCTATCAGCAGGCCCTGTTCACGGCCAAGGACGAAGAGGCTACTATCGATTTCGACAACGACTCCTACAATCTGCATTACGATTACGACGATGACGACAACGTGCGGCATCAGGTGCAGTTCACGGATGCAGCGACGATCTTCAACGCCCTTAGGTTCGCCACGGAATATGGGATAGCCGGGACTTCCATCTGGCGGCTGGGGGACGAGGATCCGCGGGTATGGGATTTTTATAACAAGGACATGCGGAAGTCGGCGCTGGCGCATTTCAACTGGTCCGAATTCAGCAAGGTCGACGCCAAGGCCGGGGCGGATTTCGTAGACTACGAAGGGACCGGGGAAGTGCTGGACATCATCGCGACACCTACCAACGGACGGATCAATACAGAAAGGAACACCGGTGAGATGCTGATCAGCGAAGAGACCTATGACAGCCTGCCGAGCAAATTCGTCGCCCGAAAGTATGGGACCACCGATTCGATGAAGCTGGTGCTGACCTTCGATGACGGGCCCGATCCCAATTATACGCCCAAGATCCTGGACATTCTGAGTAAATACAAGGTTCCCGCCGCCTTCTTCGTGGTGGGCATCAATGCGGAAAACAATATCCCGATCGTCAAGCGGGAATTCAGAGAAGGACATGAGATCGGCAACCATACGTTCACCCATCCGAATATCGCGAAGGTGAGCACCCGGCGGGCTATCCTGGAGATGGAATCGACGCGGCTGCTCATCGAGTGCATCACGGGTCGCAGCACCATCATGTTCCGGGCGCCGTACAACGCGGATTTCGAGCCGGAGAAATGGGAGGAGCTGATCCCCGTGGCCATCGCGCGAACGAAAAACTACCTGGACATCGGGGAATCCATCGATCCCCTGGACTGGGAGCCGGGAACTCCGGCGGACAGCATTTACGACCGGGTGATCCGGCGGAAGAATGAGATGACGAAGGCCGGGCTGAGCGGCAATATCATCCTCCTGCACGATGCGGGTGGGGATAGCCGGGAGGCTACAGTGGAGGCCCTGCCGCATATCATCGAGTATTTCCAGAAAAAGGGGTTCCAGTTCACCACGGTGGCGCAGATCCTGGGAAAGACCAGGGATGAGATGATGCCGCCCGTCCCCAAAGGCGGCGGCTACTATCTGCTGCAGATCAACTATTATTTTGCGGAGCTGGGCTATTGGAGCGGTCATATCCTCTTCTCCGCTTTTATAGTATTCATGCTCCTGAGCGTAACCCGGGTGCTATTCATTGCGGTTATCGCCAGCAAGGAACATTTACGGGAAAAGAAATATGGACTTGCGCCTTTCTGGCTGCCGGATGGCAGCGGAGCGCCGCTGGTGAGCGTCATCGTGCCGGCCTATAACGAAGAGATCAACGCGGTGAGCTCGGTGCAGAGCCTGCTGGACTGCGATTATCCCAACTTCGAGATCATCTTCGTGAACGACGGCAGCACGGACGAGACCTACGAAAGGGTCAGCCAGGCTTTCGCCAACGAGCCGAAAGTGAAGGTCTTCAACAAGCCCAATGGCGGCAAGGCTTCGGCCCTGAACTACGGCATCGGCATGTCCGGGGCGGAATTCGTGATCTGCATCGATGCGGACACCAAGCTGCGGGTCGATGCGGTGAGCCTGCTGATGGAACATTTTGGCGAAGATAGAAAGGGGGGTCGGGCAGGTCGCGGGCCGATCGGCGCTGTCGCGGGCAATGTAAAAGTGGGCAACCGGGTCAACCTGATGACCAAGTGGCAGGCCATCGAATACATCAGCAGCCAGAACTTCGACCGGAAGGCATTCGCTTACCTGAATGCCATCACCGTCGTTCCGGGTGCGATAGGCGCCTTCCGGAAACGGGCGATAGAAGAGGCCGGCGGATTTACTACCGATACGCTGGCGGAAGATTGCGATCTCACCATCCGCATCCTGCGCCAAGGGTATGTGATCGAGAACGATAACCGGGCCATTGCCATGACGGAGGCGCCGGAGACATTAAAACAGTTCTTCAAGCAGCGGTTCCGCTGGAGCTATGGAGTCATGCAGACCTTCTGGAAGAACAGAGATGCGCTCATGAACTGGAAATACCGCTGGCTGGGTTGGGCGGCGCTGCCGAACATCCTGATCTTTCAATACATCATTCCTTTTGTCATCCCCGTAGCCGACTTCTTTATGATCGTGGGCCTGCTGACCGGCAATGCTTCGAAGATAGGGGGCTATTACCTGGTGTTCATGCTGGTGGACCTGGCGGTAGCATTGCTGGCTTTCAGCTTCGAACGGGAGAACCTGATCCGGCTGATCTGGCTGATACCACAGCGGTTGATCTGGCGCTGGCTGACCTGGCTGGTGCTCTTCCGGGCCGTCCGCCGCGCCTTCAAAGGAGAGCTGCAACACTGGGGCGTGCTGAAGCGTACAGGGAACGTAAAAGTGGTATGATTCGGCATTTTGTCTTAATTTCACGGCTCTAAAAACGACAATGCGTTATGGCTGAAGTTATTTTAATGCCCCGGTTGAGCGATACGATGACAGAAGGCGTGATCGCTGCATGGCATAAGAAAGTGGGCGATTCGGTGAAAAAGGGAGAATTGCTGGCGGAAGTGGAGACGGACAAGGCAACTATGGACCTGGAAAGCTATAAAGACGGCACCCTGCTATATACCGGTACGGACAAAGGCGGCAAGATCCAGGTGAATGACCTGCTGGCGATCATCGGCGCGCCCGGAGAAGATATTACCTCCTTAGTCAAAGGCGGTGGGGCAGCACCCGCCGCAGCTCCTGCACCCGCGCAGGCCGCACCTGCGGCGCCACAGGCGGCAACGGCCAGCGCTGCCGCGCCGGCAGCGGCCGGTCTCGACCTCACCAAACAGGAAGAAGTCATCCTGATGCCGCGGCTTAGCGATACGATGACAGAAGGCGTGATCGCCGACTGGCACAAGAAGGTAGGTGACTCCGTGAAGAAGGGTGATATCCTGGCGGATATCGAAACGGATAAGGCCACCATGGAGCTGGAAAGCTATAAAGAAGGTAAACTACTATATATAGGAGCGCAGAAAGGGGAGAAGATCGCGGTGAACGACCTGCTGGCGGTCATTGGTGACGAGAAGAAGGTAGAGCTGGAAAAGATAGTGGCAGCCAGCAAGAACAAAGGGGTAGCTGGCCCAGTAGCCGTTCAAGGTGCGGCACCCGCTGCGACGACCCCATCGACGACCGAGGCGCCGGCAACCGGCACGGCCGCCGATGGCGGCGGTCCCTCCGGGCTTTCCGTGAGCGCCGATGGCCGGATCAAGGCTTCACCGCTCGCCAGGAAGCTGGCGGCGGAGAAGGGCATCGATATCTCCAAGGTATCGGGCAGCGGCGACAACGGCCGGATCGTAAAAAAAGATGTCGATAGCTATACCCCGGGTCAAGCGGCCCCTGCGTCCGCGGTTTCGGGCGGGTCCGTCCAACCAGCGGCGGGCGGCGGAAAAGCGGCCATCCCGGTTTCTGTAGGACAGGAAAGCTATGAAGAGGTTCCGGTGTCGCAGATGCGGAAGGCTATCGCCAGAAGGCTGGCCGAAAGCAAATTCACCGCCCCGCATTTCTATGTGACGATGTCTATCGACATGGACAAAGCCGTAGAGAGCAGGGCTAAGCTGAACGAAGTTTCCCCGGTGAAGATCTCCTTTAACGATATCGTGCTGAAAGCGGTGGCGGTAGCTTTGAAACAGCATCCGGCCGTCAATAGCAGCTGGCGTGGGGACAAGATCCGTATCAACCATCACGTGAACATAGGCGTTGCCGTGGCGATCGAAGACGGGCTGGTAGTGCCGGTGGTCCGGTTCGCAGACACCAAGGGCCTGTCGCAGATCGCGGCCGAGGTAAAGGACCTTGCGGGAAGGGCAAAAAGTAAAAAATTACAGCCTGCGGAGTGGGAAGGAAGCACCTTTACCATCTCGAATATGGGGATGTTCGGCGTGGAAGAGTTCACGGCGATCATCAATCCGCCGGACGCTTGTATCCTTGCCGTCAGCGCGATCCAGAACATACCCGTCGTCAAGAACGGGGCCATTGTCCCGGGCAATGTGATGAAGCTGACCCTCAGCTGCGATCACCGGGTGGTAGATGGCGCCACGGGGTCTGCCTTCCTGCAGACGGTAAAGGGTTTGCTGGAAGAGCCATTGCGGATGATGCTCTAGGCCTGACCCAAGAGATAGACCTAGAGAAATGCTGGTGGCATGGTGAGTGTTATCTCTTAAGGTGACTACATTTTTGGGGGGTCAGAAGTGGTAATTCGAAGACTACTGTATTTTTAGATAGTTAATGTCTCTGAGGTAGCTTTTATAATTTGCCATTTTATGAAGCACTACCTTAGCCTTCTCCTGCAACTAGACCAGTTTATCCGCCAGAAAGGAACAGGTTCTCCGCCCGAATTTGCCCGGAAGATGGGCATTTCAGAGCGAAGTCTTTATGAATACCTTAAGGTGTTGAAAGATCTGGGGGCGCCCATCAAGTGGTCACGGCAGGACCAGTCGTACTATTATTCTATAGATGGGCAGTTCTATATCAGCTTCCTGTAGAAAAGAGAAGCCACCTCATAGAAATGAGGCGGCCCTTTAAACCTTATCCTTTCGAGTCCCCTGTAGAAACAGGCGGCTCTCAAGAACTGTGTCCTTGCTGTTCCAACCAAACTTTAACTTTTAGAAAAATCTTTATCAGGAGGGCGATTGCTGACGCCTGGACGGATATTTAGGTCTTCGAAGTCTGGATACCTGCTACTTTAGGACCTCCGGACTCACCAGACAGCAGGCTTTCAATGACCTGCTGCGGCGGTTAACGGCCAGCCTACCCTCTTGATCCTGAAGCCTTAACCTGGGTGCTGTAGTTGTTTTGAACCGTTGACATGACAAAGATAGGAACATTTTTGAATCTGCGGACTAAAAAGACCACATTTTTTGAAATTTTTTTTCCTGGGGGGTTTAAACATTATTTCGTAGTTTTGCATGCGTAATATTTCCTTTCTAATCACTTTCGTGACAACCTTCTGTACATACTCCTGAAGGATATTGATGAGTAGACGGGCTTTTTTCTCAATTTAAATAGAACTATTTTGTCATTTCAACATCTCAATCTCATTGAGCCTTTGTTAAAGGCTTTGAATGATGAAGGGTATACCACCCCCACGCCTATCCAAGAGCAGGCAATACCTATCATCCTCGATCGAAAAGACCTGCTGGGCTGTGCCCAGACAGGCACCGGTAAAACGGCAGCTTTCGCGCTTCCCATGCTTCAGCTGCTCTGCGAAGACACGGCTAACCCGGCCGAAGCCACGCACCGCGGGGGTCCGCGGCCTATCAGGGCATTAATACTTACTCCTACCCGTGAGCTGGCTATCCAGATAGACGAAAGCTTCGCTTCTTATGGCCGATATACGGGACTCAAGCATCTGGTGATCTTCGGCGGCGTGCCGCAGCAGGCACAGGTGCAGGCTTTACGGCAGGGCACGGATATCCTTGTCGCCACACCAGGCCGCCTGCTCGACCTGTCGGATCAGAAATTACTCGACCTGCGCCATATCCGGTATTTCGTGCTTGACGAGGCGGACAGGATGCTGGACATGGGTTTCATCCACGATGTCCGGAAGATCATCACAAAGATCCCGCAAAAGCGGCATTCCCTCTTCTTCTCGGCGACGATGCCGCCTGAGATCCAGAAGCTGGCCAACTCCATTTTGGTCGATCCCCTGAAGGTGGAAGTGACCCCGGCATCTTCTACAGCGGAGACCATAGAGCAATCCGTTTATTTTGTCGACAGGAAGGACAAGAAGAGCCTTTTGCTGCATGTGCTGAAGGGCAGCACCATATCCACCGCACTTGTGTTCACCCGCACCAAGCATGGCGCCGATAAGGTGGCCCAGGGACTGACCCGGGCGGGTATCCGCGCCGAGGCCATCCACGGTAACAAGAGCCAGAATGCCCGTCAGCGGGCCCTGGAGAATTTTAAGAGCAGGCAGACCCGGATCCTCGTAGCGACGGATATCGCCGCACGGGGCATCGATATCGACGAGCTCACGCACGTGATCAACTTCGAGCTGCCCAACGTACCCGAGACCTATGTCCATCGCATAGGCAGGACCGGCAGGGCCGGCGCCAGCGGCAGCGCCCTATCGTTCTGCGACGAAGAGGAAAAGGAATTCCTGCGGGATATCCAGAAGCTGATCTCCAGGCAGATACCGGTAGTGGAAGATCATCCGCATGTGCTCTATGGCGGCGTTTCCGTTGAGGCAGCGCCTACCACTAACAGGGCAAACTACGGCAGGGGCAATGGCGGTGGCCGAAATGATGGGGGCCGCAATGACGGCAACCGTAACGACGGCGGCCAGCGCGGCGGCCGTCAGCAGCAGGGCGGACAGCGCCGCAACAACCCGGGCAACGGAAACGGCAGCCAGGGCAGACAGCAGCGCAACGACGGACGCCCGCCAAGACGCGATCAACGTCCTGCAGGCCCGGTTGCCGAAAGCTTCTCCGGCGAGCAGGTTGAAGTCGACATAGAAAGACGGATCGAAATGCAGCAGGAAGCCAATATAGCCAAAGCAGCCGACAACAGGCGGCCAGAGGCTCAACGGGGCAATCTGTCCGAACCGCGGCGCGACAAACTGCCCGAACAGCAGCGAGACAGGCAGCCCGAACAACAACGGGATAGGCAGCCAGAGCAGCAGCGAGACAGGCAGCCAGAACCGCAGCGTGCAAAGCAGCCGGAGCCCCAGCGTGGCAAGCCAGGCGCACCAGACAGGCCCAGGAAGATCCGGCCCGCACACGAGCTGAAGATGCCCGAGCAGAAGAAAGAGTATAAGGACCCACTGGAGAACGTCGACTTCAAGGTCAACCGGAGCGAGGGAGACGAAAAATGGTAGCTTTTCCCTAGTTTTGGGCGGTGAACTATCTTCTTTTACTTCTGGCAGTAGTGAATCCGGGCGTTTCGTCCCTGCTGCCGAAGCAACAGTACGAGCAGTTCTTTCCGCATCACAACCCGCTTTATAGCTACGAAGCTTTTATACAGGCAACAGCCAGCTTCCCTTTATTCGCCGGAGAAGGTTCTCCGGAGACACGTAAACGGGAGCTGGCTGCTTTTTTTGCCCATGCCGCACATGAGACCACGAACGGCGGCCCTGGCGCCGAAGGCGGCGAATATGCCTGGGGTTTATATTATACGGAAGAGCAGGGCTGCGCCGGCGGGCATTGCCCCGTCTACAACACTGGTGGCACGAGCCCTTACCGACCCGTAGCCGGAAAATCTTATTATGGCCGGGGTCCCCTGCAGCTTAGCTATGCCTATAACTACGGACTGGCAGGAGCCGAATTGGGTCTGCCGCTGCTGGAAAAGCCCGAATTGGCAAGCCATGACGGGGTGATCGCTTTCCGCACGGCGCTCTGGTTCTGGATGCGTTCCCAGCAGCCCAAACCTTCCTGCCACGACGTTATTTGTGGGAAGTGGATACCCGATGCCAATGACCGGAAGCTGGGACGCCTGCCGGGATTCGGGATGACCATCAACATCATTAACGGCGGGGTGGAATGCAATAGCAAGGACCCCGCCATCAAAAAGAACCGCGAAGACCGCATCGGCTTCTACCGGCGTTTTGCCGCCCTGCTGGGTTCGTCCGTAGAAGCCAGCTGCGACTGTGCCGGCATGGGGACATATTAATACACAGGAGACCATGAACGCTACCAAGACCGCTGTTTTACGCCTCTGGCATACCAGAAGCCTGACGATCGTCCTGATCGCCTATGCCCTGATCTCCGTTTTTGCCGCCACCCAGGGGCTGCTGGCAGGCCCGAAGATCTATGTTCCGGGCGGCCGCCCCTATATAGACTACAACAATTTCCGTATTTTCAAGTTCT
>JAMFRX010000435.1 GCA_026224995.1 Puia dinghuensis | reverse complement strand
TTAGTTATTTCCCCATCGGTGTCCAATTTGTATTCGCAATGGCCTTTGTAGGACTGGTTCTCGGCGTCACTCACTTGCTGGGACCGAAGCGTAAAACGGCAGAGAAACTCCAGAATTTCGAGAGCGGTATCGAAGGCGTAGGCAATGCCCGCCATCCGATGGCCATCAAATATTTTTTAGTAGCTATTTTATTCGTGTTATTCGATGTGGAAGTGATCTTCTTCTATCCTTATGCCGTGAATTTTCGCGTGCTGGGGTGGAATGGTTTTGGTGAAGTCTTGTTGTTTGTAGGCTTCTTCCTGGCAGGGTTCATCTATATTATCAAGAAAGGGGCTTTGCACTGGGAGGAGTAGGTAGATTAAAATATTTACATATATGGCACGTCCGGTAAGATTCAATGTTCATCCCATCCAGGCCGATATCAAAGACAATATCAGCCTTGTCAATATGCCCGAGGGTTATATGGGCGAGGGTTTTTTCGCTACCAGCCTGAGCAGCGTGGTAGGGCTGGCGCGTAAGAATTCGCTCTGGCCTCTGCCTTTTGCCACTTCCTGCTGCGGGATCGAGTTCATGGCGACGATGGCGAGCCATTACGATCTGGCCAGGTTTGGCGCCGAGCGACTGGGATTTTCGCCCCGGCAGTGCGATCTGCTGATGGTCATGGGAACGATCGCCAAGAAGATGGGCCCTATCGTGAAACAGGTATACCTGCAGATGGCTGAGCCCCGGTGGGTGATGGCCGTAGGCGCCTGTGCGTGCAGCGGGGGGATCTTCGACACCTATAGTGTCTTACAAGGAATTGACCAGGTGGTGCCTGTGGACGTTTATGTCCCCGGTTGCCCGCCGCGACCCGAGGGGATCCTTGACGGTTTTATCCGTATCCAGGAGCTGGTGGGGCATGAGTCTGTGCGCCGGCGCAACGGCGAGCAATACAAGGGATTGTTACAGAGCTACGGGATTCAATAACCAGCATATGGCATTAACCAACGAGACTATCAAGGAGCGGCTTATCGCTAAATTTGGAGATCAACTTTCCCATTTTGAAGAGCCTTATGGCCTGCTGACCTTCGAGGCGCCTAAGGAGATGAACCTCAAGGTGCTGCAATATCTTTTCGACGACGAAGAGCTGCGGTTCCAGTTCCTGACGGACCTCACGGCGGTGCATTATCCCGACCAGAAGGGGCGGGAGCTGGCGGTGGTGTATCACCTTCATAACCTGACCGATAATATCCGCCTTCGGTTGAAGGTCTTTACCGGCATAGAGAAGCCCGATATCTATACTGCTACACAACTATACTCCGCGGCCAACTGGATGGAACGGGAGAGTTACGACTTTTACGGCGTCAACTTCGTGGGGCATCCGAATCTCAAGCGGATCCTGAATGTGGATGAGATGGAATATTTCCCGATGCGCAAGGAGTTCCCGCTGGAGGACCAGACGAGGATCGACAAGGACGATGCGATGTTCGGGCGTGGGCCGTTGCCGGCGGCGGCGAATAGGGGGGCTGTGGAGACATTCAGGGATCCGGGGGAGCCGGTGGTTCCGGCGAGCGGGACGCCCGGAGTGGAGCAGAAGAAGCAGGACTGGAATTCGGAATCTACGAAGGTGTAAAATAGAATTACAGCCGATGAACGGAGCGTCGCAACGATGATGAAGCGGTTGAATATGCCGACAACATAAAAAATAAGCACATGAGCACGGAGCACCATATAAAGTTACCGGAAGGAAGCATCGAAAAGACCACCACGACGTTGAATCTGGGGCCTACGCACCCGGCGACGCATGGGGTATTCC
>JAMFRX010000434.1 GCA_026224995.1 Puia dinghuensis | reverse complement strand
GCCGCCGTTGGCGAATTCGATGAGGTCGAGGGCATCCTGGATATAGGGGTCGAGGTCGCTGGTGGGCACAACTTCGGCGGTATTGAACTGGCAGGCCATGCCGCAGTTGAGGATGGGCAGGGGTTCGGCGCCGATGTCCTCGGCGAGCTGAAAGTACTCGAAGAAGCCGAGCCCAAAAGACTGGTAGTAGTCGGGGGTAGGCCGGTGGGCGAACTCGGTGTTCCAGCGGTTGATGATCAATTTCCGGTCATCCACCCGCCCCACTGTTCTTTTCCACTGGTAACGGTTGGCCAGGTCACGGCCTTCGACGATGCAGCCGCCGGGAAAGCGGATGAAGCCCGGGTGCATGCCGGCAAGGAGCTGGACGAGGTCGGCGCGTAGGCCGCCGGGGCGCTCCTTCCAGGTATGTTCAGGGAAAAGGGAGAACAGGTCGAGGTCGATGGAGCCTTCGCCTTCGAGCCAGAGATAGAGCTGGGCCTTGGGCTCCGTAGCGGTGGCAGTAAAGCTGATGGTGTCGCGTTGCCATCCGCCAGGGGAGGGATGACCGGGAGTGGAAGGCAGGGGTGTGCTGGGGTCATGCGTCAATGCACCGCCCAAGGGGCCGGCGAGCGCCATTCGAGTGGAGCCGAGTATCCGTCCGTCCGGCGCCTGCAGTTCCAGGCGCAGGGCAAGAGGCGTTTGGCCGGGCAGCGGCCGGGCCCACACAGAAAAATGATAGGTCTCGCCGCTTTTGATGCCCATCCCACGGAAGCCTTCGTTGGAAAGGCCATATGGATTGGCGGAGTAGTGGGAGATGCGGATATACCTGGGGTTGTTGGGGTCGTCTGCAGACTGGTTGATAACCAGTATACTACCATCCCCAGGGGCCTTTGTGCGCTCCGCCCAGCCCATTAATGGAGAATTGAATTCAAAGGAACGATTCTTGATCAATTCGGCATAGAGGCCGCCATCGGCGGCCAGATTGATATCCTCGAAGAAAATACCCCACATGGTCGGGCGGATCGCAGGGCCGGGAGTGTTAACATGAATGGTTAGGTCCTGGGCGGCAGCCTTAAACAGAAACAGGGTGGCGAACAAAAAAAGGCTTACCTGCCGGTTACGTTTGGTTTTCTGGTGGTTACTAATGTTTGCCATTATTCCTTCTTATTTAAATTTTGCCAGGCATGACTGATACCCTTGATATGCGTACCGAAAAACTATTTCAGTTCGAAAAATTCATCGATCAGTACTATCCATCCATTTTTGCCGGTGTGCAGAAGCTCACAGGCCCCGCGGATAAGCTGGTGCTCGAAAAGCTGACCGTGGAGATCTTCGTAGATCTCTGGGAAAACAACGAAGAGCTTTTCAAGCCCCTGCGTAAACCCGCCTTTGTATATAAGATCCTCGTCAGGCACGTTGTCGACTACCTCAAGAGGCAGGGCGCCGAAGGGCAGCTCCAGCTTTTACAAAGCACGCTGCTCATCAACCCTGACGAATTCATCGTCTGATGACTACAGGCCATGCGTTGATCCAGGCCAGGGGTTCGATCCTCAGCTTGGACCGGCCGTTGTCGTTTGCGTCATACCCGTGGAACACCAGCCAGTCTCCGTCCGCGAAGCTTACGACGGCATTGTGCCCTACCCCATTCCAGCTTTTATCTCCTTCCAGCACCAGCGATCCGCCCCCCAGGGTCATCGGGATCCCGTCCCTGTCCAGATAGGGGCCCATGATCTTTTCGGATCTGCCTACCATCATCTTGTAGGTGCTCTTCTCTCCCCTGCAGCAATAATCGAAAGATACGAAGAGATAGAAGTACTTCTCTTTTTTAAAGATAAAAGGCGCTTCGATCGCCGCATCGCCGGCCACCGTGTCGGGGATGACCGGGTTACGGGGGCGGGATGCGATCGTATACCATTGCTGGGGCTCGGCCGGTGAGCGCAGGTCGGAGGAGAGGCGTACAAGCTTGATGCCGTCCCAGAAGGAGCCGAAGGCCAGCCAGGGGATGCCCTGGTCGTCGAAGGCCAGGTTAGGGTCGATGGCGTTCCACAGATCGCGGCCGGGCACCGATTGCAGCACCTTCCCCAGGTCTTCCCATTTGAAGTCCGCGGAATGGGCGTCAAGCGTTTTGTTGACGGCCACCCCGATGCAGGAAGTATTCTTGCCAAAGGCTGAGACGGCGTAATAGAGATAGTAGCGGCCGTTGTGGTAGTTTATATCGGGGGCCCAGAAATGGCCGCTGAAGCCGGGTACGGCGCTGATTGTCCAGGCCGGCGGAGTAGCGAAGACGGAGGGCTGGGCCGTCCAGTGCTGGCGATCTGTGGAAGACCAGACGGCGATCCCCCGGCCGGTGCAGAAGACATAGTAGGTGCTGTCCTGGCGGATCATCACGGGATCGTGTACCGGCGGCGCCGCCAGCGACTGGGCATTCGCCGGCGGCTGGGCATGACCAAAGATGGCAAGCAGGCCGAATATTTGGAAGGCGATCATTTCTTTTTTCCCCATACGGCGGTTCCTGAGTTGTTTAATCCTGATAAAATTAGTGTACTTTTTTTATTTTCCCAGTCACGGCCGGGCTGGACGAAGAGCTTGTCCGTCCGGCCGCTGGTATAGCTTAGCGTTAGCCATGGCGCCGTATAGGTCCAGGTGTTCCCGGGATTGCCATTGAAGGTGCCGTCGGCCGCGATGTTGAGGTTGACGGAGGTCTGGAAGTCGGGAGAGACCTGCTGGTCTGCATAGCCGGGCACTACCTGGTAGTTAAGGTCTATCTGTTCGTAGTCACCGGTGAGGGCGGAGGCGGCGACGGTAGAGTCCCCTTCCCAGGCATACCGTTCCGGCGAGGCTACGGGCCAGCCGTCGGGGGTCCAGAACAGCTTGCGCACGTGCAGGTCCATGTAGTTGAAGTCGACACCAGGCCTGCCCTGGTGGGCGATATAATAGTGGCCGGCGCCATCGTCGAAGACGGTACAATGGGATGTTCCCTGCCAGCCGCCATGACCGTTGAATTGGTAAGGCGCGATGATCATCGGGATATGGTCGATGTTGGTATTCACGTCGACCCCGTTATAATCGTAGAAGGGGCCGTCGGGGTTATCGGCTTTCGCCACTCTTGTATTGTATTTCGTTGTCAGCCAGTCGTAGGCGATGAACAGGAAATATTTTTTAAGAGTGGGCTGATAGATGATCTCCGCCCCTTCGATATTCCCGTTGTACTGGCCGTTGGTGAACCCGCGGTTGGCGATGCGCTTGCCTATGTCGCCCGGGTTCAGGGTCAGTCCGGTCGCGGGGTTCAGCTGGACGATGTAGATGCCGTCATAGGCCGAGCCATAGTACATCCATTGGTCGCCGCTGGGTGTGATGACTACGGTGGGGTCGATAGCGTTGGTGATGGTCTCGCTGCAGGCCGAGGTGACGACCAGTCCCTTTTGTGTCCAGGGGCCCGTTGGGCTGGTAGCCGTGGCCAGGCCGATGGCGCTAAGCTTGCAGGTCGCGGAGGAAAGGCAGTAGTAGAGCCTAAGCTCCGATCCGGACTGGATGATATAGGGCGCCCAGAGGCCAACGTTGGGCACCCCGCCGCCGGAAGTGATGTATTGAGAGGCGATGGACGGGATGCCGTTGAAGGCCCAGCCGACGAACTGCCACTGCACCAGGTCGGCAGACTTCCTGACCTGGATACCAGCGGGCGGAGTGCCGCCATAGGCTACGTCGGTGCTATAGCAATAATATTCGTTGCCGAGCTTTTTGATGCTCGGGTCGTGGACATTATAGGGCCCCCAGTTCCCGAAGTCGGTGAGAGCCGCGACATCGGCATAGGTATCTTCGATGGAATTGATGTCGAAGGGGGGCGGCGTGGTCGTTATGGTCGTGTCCGTCGTCCTGGTCGTTGGGGACGGGGACTTCTTACAGGCCACAAGCCCCAGGAGCAGCAAGAAGGGAAGGAGTCGCATAGTTACCATCCTGGGTTTTGTTGTACGCCCGGATTAGCCTGGATCTCCGCCAGGGGGATGGGCATATATTCTCTTCCGGGGAAGTAGGTGAGGAATTCCGGGTCGCGTGCCTGGAGCGTTGCGAGCATCGTGGGGTTCTGCAGCCAGCCCCAGCGGACGATGTCCTCGAAGCGGCGGCCTTCGAGACCGAATTCCAGGAAGCGTTCATGCGCCAATTGGTCACGCATCTGCTGCTGGGTCATGTTTGGCTTTACGACAGCCAGGTCGGCCAGTCCGGCCCTGGCCCTCACCTGCTGGATATAGGGATATGCCTGCGTCGTCTGTCCCAGCTCGTTGAGGCATTCGGCATAGTAGAGCAACACGTCGGCATATCGCATGAGCCGGGCGTTGATGCCGGACTCGAAGGCGGCAGGGGTGAATTCATCGGGATAGAACCCGTCGTTCTCATACTTACGGCAGAAAACTTCTGAATCTGCCGCGCCGTATACGGTCTGGAAGGATTGGCCATATACTGTCATAGTAGGCGTATTATAGAACAGGGTCGCGTAGAGGCGCGGGTCGACGGCATTGGCGGCCGTTTTTTCCTGGAGGAACTCATAATAGAGCGTCTTTGTAGGCTGAACGTCGCCGTAAGCGAAGTTGCGCGGTCCGAAGGTGACGGCGCGCGCTTCATATTTCCCCCAGGTAGGATCGGGGTCGCCGGGCCCCCACCCGTCCGCAGTGCCACCGACGGTACGGGAGAACTGCACTTCGAAGATGGACTCCTGGTTGTTCTCGTCCTGTTCGGTGAAATTGTCGTGGTAGTTGGGAACGAGGGAATAGATGCCGAGGTTGATGACGTTCAGGAACTGTTCGGCTGCCTGGGTATACATCTTATTAAAAAGCAAGGTCTTCCCGAGATAGGCCATTGCGGCGCCTTTGGTCGCCCGGCCTACCTGGCCCTGGTCGGGGCCGGTGACATTCGCATAGGACACCGGCAGCAGGCCGGCGGCTTGCTGGAAGTCGGACATGGCCTGCGCATAGACGCTATCCTGCGGCGACTGGTGGACATAATAGCCGGCGGAGGACTGGGCGATGGTCAGGGGGATAGGGACGCTGCGGTAGATAGAGGCCAGGTGGAAATAGTAGAGGCCACGCAGGAAATAGGCCTGGCCCATTATCCTGTCCTTCAGAGCGGAGTCCATCACGATCATAGGCACGTTCTCCAGCACCTGGTTGGCGCGGAAGATCCCCTGGTAGTAGGCGGTAAAAGGGGCTTGCGCGGCAAAGCCATTGACATCGAGCGCGAATTTTCCGCAGTTGTAGATCTCGTTCCAGGGGCTGTTGCTGGTAGCATCGTCGCCCCTGGTGTTGAGGACAACATGGGTAAACCGCATATAGCTGCCGTCCAGGATGAGGCTGCCGTATACGGAGTTGCCGGCATTATAGGCATCGGCGGACGTTTTCCAGAAGGTCTGCGCCGTCTGCTGGTTGGGGTTTGTTTGTTGCAGCTGCTTGCTACAGCCGGCGGTTATTATTAGTATGATGAGGAATATCTGTTGTTTCATAACATGTTTTTTAAGAATTTAGAAGCCTATCTGCACACCGAACATAAATGTTCTGGGGTTGGGGAAAGAGCCATAATCGAATCCCCGGCTAAAGAGGCCGTCGCTGATGATATCCGGGTCATAGCCTTTGTACTTCGTGAAAGTCAGGAGGTTCTGGCCGGATAAGTAAATACGCGCGCTGCTAAAGACATGCGTCGCCTGTAATTTCTTTACCGGAAAAGTATAGCCGAGCTCTGCGTTCTGGAGCTTGACGTAGGAGCCGCTCTGTACCCAGCGGTCCGATGGACCATCGTTGCCATTGGGGTCGCCAATAACGGGCCGGGGGATATTGGTATTAGTATGCGCGGGCGTCCAGTAGTTGAGCTCATCGATGTAGTGGTTGGTATACTGGCCTGCCATCAGGGTCTGGTAGAGGCCATTGACGATCTTGTTGCCGCTGTTGCCCTGGAAGAAGACGGCGAGGTCGAGCGGGCCGTAGGTCAATGTGACGTTCAGGCCATAATAGAGCTTGGGGATGGCGGAGCCGAGGTAGGTTTGATCGAGGGCGTTGATCGTATCGTTGCCGTCGATGTCCTTGAATTTGATATCGCCGGGTGCGGCATTGGGCTGAATGGCATGTTTCTGGACGTCCGCCGTATTTTGGAAGATACCCTGCGTAACATAGCCGTAGATCTCGCCAACTTCGTGACCGACTTCCGTTTTGCTCTCGTTGCCGTAGATGGGATCGTTGGTGCCGCCCAGCTGCAGGACCTTATTCTTCAGCGTATGTGCGTTCGCGTCAATGGCCACGCCGAACCTGCCGAAGATCTTCTTCCAGGTGACGGTGAACTCAATGCCGCTATTGCGCAGACTGGCCGCATTCACATAAGGGGTATTGGTTGCGCCTACGGAAAGCGGGATGGGTGGCTGGGCGATGAGGTCTTTGTCCGTATTGACAAAATATTCCGCGGTGAACATCAGGCTGTTGTTGAACAGGCCGAGGTCGAGGCCGAGGTCCGATGTCACCTTTGTTTCCCATTTCAGGGTGGGATCGGCGACCTGGGTCTGTATGGAGCCCGGAGCCAGATATTGGTTACCGCTGCCCGGTGTATTTCCAAAGAGATAGCTGGCGTTGCTGTTGACATAGGTGGTGTAGGCATAATAGCTGGGGAAGTTCTGATTGCCTAGCGTTCCGTAGCCGCCGCGGAGCTTCAGGAAGCTGAGGGCCGCCGGAAGATGGAAGAACTTCTCGTTGCTGATGTTCCAGGCGCCGGCTACCGAGCCGAAGTTGCCCCAGCGGTGTTCGGGGCTGAACTTGGAGGATCCGTCGCGGCGGCCGTTGAAGGTGATCAGATAGCGGTCGCCATAGTTGTAATTAACGCGGCCCAGGTAAGAGCTCATCGTCGCCTTCTGTTCGTTGCTGGTGACGGAGGCCGTGGTAGGGTCGCCGGCATTAAAGGACAGGTAATAAGGGGGGGTGAATCCGGATTCCAGGCCGGTGAGGTTCTGGATATCGTCCTGCTCGTATGTCGTTCCCGCCAGGAGCTCTACGCGGTGCTGGCCAGCGGAAAAATGGTAGGAAAGGGTATTCTCCACGAGAGCCGTATACTGGGCACCCCTGGAGTCCGTGAGATAGGCGCTGTTGTTGACATAGTACCAGCCCAGGTCGTACATGGGCTCGAAGAAGAGGTCGCGGGTCTCGGTGCGGTCGTATACCAGGTTGACCTTGTATTTAAGGTTCTTCAGGGGTTCCAGCTCCAGCCAGCTATTGCCGAGGAAGCGGTCGCGGTTGCTATAGCTATTCATCAGGTTGTTCATGCCGATGACGTTGAGCATGATCGCTTTTTGGGTGACTTCGTTGGTGCCGCCGAAGCCGCCGAGGCGGGAGGAGTCATAGACGGGCACGGTAGGGATGGCCCGGTCCAGGTCTACGATCTCGTTGCCGATGTTGGGATGGAGGTGGGGATAGGTGATATTTTGCTTATGTGACTGGGTGAAGGCGAAGCGGCCCCCGAAGCTCAGGATGCCTTGCTTGCTTTGGATGCTGGCGTTGACGTTATAACGATCGTATTTGGGTTCGCCGGGGCCGCCTTTGATGGTAGCGCTCTGGTCGAAATAATTGAGGGATACGCTGTAAGAGGTAGCCTGCGTACCGCCGGAGAAATTGAGATTATGGTTCTCTATGACGCCCGTCTTGAAAGCGGCATCCTGCCAATTGGTATTGACGTTGCTGATATAAGCTGGGGAGGTGGGGTCGTTGGCGGCGGCGATGGGCAGGCCGGCGTTGGCTTCGGCAGCGGAGGTGATCTGCTGGTATTGCTGCCTGTCGGTGAGCGGCAGCTTCTTAGGCATGTTCTGTGCGCCGAGGTACATGCTGTAATGCAGCTTGAGCGGGCCGGCCTTGCCTTTTTTTGTCGTGATGATGATGACGCCGGCGGCGCCCCGGGAGCCATAGATGGCGCCCGCGGAGGCGTCCTTGAGGACCTGAATGCTTTCGATATCGTCCATGGGGAAGTCATAGGGCGCTTCGTTGACGATGGGAACTCCGTCGATCACGAAGAGGGGGTTATTGTCATTGAGGCTGCTGATACCGCGAATTTTGATATTGACGAAGCCACCGGGTTCCCCGGAGCCCTGTACGCTGATACCTGCCACTTGCCCCTGGAGGCTGCGGGCCACATCGTAGGTCGCCACCTTCTCCACGTTGCCGACATTCACCACACCTACCGAGCCGGTGAGGTCCGATTTTTTTACGGTGCCGTAGCCGACTACCACCACGTCATTAAGCTGGCTGTTAACGGCGGCCAGCTTGATAGTGATATAGGTCTGTGGGCCAACGGCCATCTGCTGCTCTTCGTATCCGATGTAGGAGATGATAAGGATGGACTGCTTGTCCGGCACGTTCAGCGAGAATTCGCCGTTTGCGTCCGAGGTTGTGCCGATACTGGTCCCTTTGACCACGACGCTTACGCCTTCGAGCGGCTGTCCGCCGGAGTTTACGATCTTTCCGCCGACCTTGACAAAGGCATAGAGGCTATTGTCCGGGATCATCACATAGCTGGGGAAGATGTTCGTTCCGTCAGGCTTTTTGCTAAGGATGATATAGTCATTGACCTGTTCGAAACGGATGTCGGAAGGGAGCATTTCGGACAAGACCTTGTACAGCTCTTTGTCCTTTACATCCAGGTCGATCTTGCGGGAGGCGCCTATAAGCTCCGGGCTGTAGACGAAGCGGGCCTGGCATTGTTTTGCCAGTTCGACGAAGACAGTCCTGATCTCCTCGTTGGTGAGCTTGAGCGTGATCTTTTTATCCAGCAACCGCTGACCGTTGGAGTCGCTGGCATAGGCGCAAAAAACAAGCATCAAAAGCAGTATCGGGACGAGTGAGATCTTCATAATGGCAATAGCAATTTGACGGCTCAATTGTTTTTTCATATTTTACAATCGTTTTGGTTTCTTATTAAATGGGGAGGCCAAAATTGGCTGGTGATGGTTGCAACATCGTCAGCCATTCTTTTTTGCAGGTATGGTGGGTCTGTTATCTATTCATGCGGGGGGTGGTTTTGTGTGGAATTGATGGTGATCACTATCGTTCCGTCGATCGTCTCGTAGGAGGCATTGATCGCTTTACAGATGATGTTCAGCTTTACAAAGAAGGTCTCGTCGCCCATGGTGACGGAGAGTGTACGGCTTGAGAGGGCCTCTTCGTCGTAGAGAATAGGGATGCCGTAGAGGGCCTGGAGCCGATGGAATACGACGGAGAGCGGCGTCCTGTCGAATACCAGGGCGGAATCCTCAGCCCCGGGCAGCGTCTTCGGATCTGTTGCCAGGGCCTTATCGAGGCGGTCTTCGGCGGGATCGTAGGCGATCTGCTGATTGGGGGTCAGGATGATGCCACCCGACTCCCCTGCCCTTCCGCGGGCATAGAAATCACTTTTTCGGTATACGGAGACCTTGCCGGTGGAAACTATGACGACGGTGTGAGCGCCGGTCCCGGTGGTCCGGACCTGGAAGCTGGTACCCAGTACCTTGGTAATAATGGAATTGGTATACACGTAGAAGGGATGGGCGGCATCGTGCGTGACATCGAAGAAGGCGCTACCATCCAGGAACATCTCCCTGCGATGGCTGGCTGTAAACAGTCCCTGGGGATAGTACAGCTTGCTGCCCGGGCTGAGCCGGACCCTGCTGCCATCCGGCAGGGTGAGGAGATGTGTGCTATCGGCGCTGCCCGTCTGCTGCCGCATGGGCGTGGAGGTATTGACCGCCAGGAAAGAGTGAAAGACATCCGGCTGCCGGTGGAGATAAAGCCGAAGGGACCAGGCAAAGATACAGACACCGGCAGCGGCCGCCGCTAGTGTCCAGGCGCGGGCGGGCCGGCTTGAGAGAATAGCCGGCCGGTAAGGGATCTCCCGGGGCAGGCTGATGCGCCCATCGCGCAACTTTTCCAGAACCTTAACTATTTCCATATCGACAGCCTCTTCAGACAGGGGCCTTATCTGCAGCTGCAGGGCGTAGATGATAGCCTTGGCATGGTGGATGAGCTCCAGCTTGTCGGGGTTCTGGTCCTGCCAGCTGACCCAGAAACCGGCTTCGGGGGTATCGCCGTCTAATACCCAGTTGCGGAAGGACCTGGAAAAGACCAGGTCTTCGAGACTATTGTATTCATCTTTTCCCATAGCAAGCCTTTCTTTCCCTATCTTAAAGACATCACAGGAAAAGATCTACTGGTTTTTTCTGATTTTTTTTCAGAACAGCAGGGGCAGCAGATGGGGAAACCAAAAGGCTTTTTTGGGAGTCACCTTCCGCAGCTTGCGGAAGGCATCGTGCAGGAGGTTATAGACAGACTGTTTGTTGAGGTTCATGATATCGGCGATCTCTTCAATATCGGCGTCCATATAGAAACGCAGGTAAATGACTTCCTGCTGGCGCCGGGTGAGGCCTGCCAGCACTTTGCGCATTTTTTTGGCCAGCTCGGCCAGATGCTCTTCGCGGATGAGGTCGTTCTCTATGGGTGGGGAGCCGTTAAAGAGGTTTTCAAAATGTCCATCACCCGGGTGGTTGATATTGCGGCTGCGGCCGATAGCCCTTACAAGGTTATGCCGCAAAGATTTAAGAAGATAGTATTTGACAAAAGACGTTTCGCTGATGGTAAGGCGGTGGGTCCATAGGGCCAGAGAGAGATCCTGGATGCAGTCTTTTACCAGCTCTTCGTCTTTGGTGAACCGGGTGCCATAATTAAAGAGGTCCTGGTAATGTGCCCGCATGAGCTCCCCGAATGCGTCCGCGTTGCCGTTGCGGAATTCATTCCAGAGAAAAAGATCTTCGTCCAGGAGATTAATGGAGCTCATAGCAGCCGTTAGGCTACTAAGCTACAAAAAAAAAGGAATAAATGTAATTTTTACAAGTCTTTTTCACAGGACCCTGAGGTCTACCAAAGATCCCCGAGGTCGATCAAAGATCTGAAAGGTCAATGATATGATTTTGCAGGGCGAATCGAATGATCCCTGCCACGTTGCGCGCGCCGATGCGTTTGGAGATATTGCTGCGGTATTGTTCTACGGTCCGCTCTGCAAGAAATACCTGGCGGCTGATCTCCCTGGCAGTCTTTTGTTGGCAGATAAGCCGGATGATCTCTATCTCCCTGGCAGAGAAGCCGGTATTGGCGACCACCAGGCGGGCATGCTCTTCCTCGGGGAAGACCCGGTGGATGATGTGGTTGCGGGCTTCCTTGCAGAAATATTCTTTACCTTCTATAATGGCTTTCACGGCCTTCACGAATTCCGAATCGTCGTGGCTCTTGATGACATAGCCGTGCACGCCGGCGTTGAACATCTTTACGACGGCTGCCGAGTAGGCATTGAAGGAATAGGCGAGTATGCGGGTGGCAGGGCATCGGTATTTGATCTCTTTGACAAGGGTGTCGCCGGAGAGATCGGGCAGGACATGGTCTACGATCACCAGCTGTGGCTGATGCTGGACGGCGAGAGCCATGCCAGTGCTTCCATTGTTGGCATAACGGAACTCCCGGAACCTATCCCCAATGAGAAGGCGTATCCCATTGACGATCATATTGTGATCGTCGACTACCAAAAGGGAATCGTATGGTCTGAGCTCTTCGTTCATAGCAGGGGGATCATTATTTGGATGGAATAGCCCTGGGGCCAGGTATTGTTTAGCCGGAAGTCGCCCTTCATGGAAGCCACCCTTTCCTGCACATTCTTCAGGCCGATGCCGCCACCAGGGGTATCGGGGTCCATGCCTTTCCCATCGTCCGAATAAGAGACCTGCAAGGTCTTCTTTATCCTTATCATCTCCAGGCTGATCTGGTTGCAGCCAGCATGTTTGATAGAATTGCCGACCAGCTCGCGCATGATCCGGGACAGGTTGGAGAGCTGCAGATGGCTGAGCGCCCTGTCGCCATCGTCGACTTTTAGGGTAAAACCCATGCCGGTGGCGCCCCTGACTTTTTCCAGGAGGGCAGTCATCTCATGGCCGAAATCGGTGATGGTGCCGAAGCGGTTCGACTTGAGGTCGTGTGAGATGCTGCGGACCTCCTCCATGATCTGGCCGATATGGCCTTTCAGCTCGACCAGCCGGGGCCTGGGCTGGTCTTCTATTTCTTTCGTTACGAGGGCATTGGCATAGAGCAGCATCGGACCGACCGCATCGTGAAAATTTCTGGCGAGGTGCAGCTGAAGGTCAAGCAGGCGCCGGTGCTGGCGGGACCGGTTGATCAGCAAGGCGGCGCCGCCGCCCAGGACCAGGAGGAACACCAGGAAGAAGAGCAGCAGGTTAATCTTGTCGGCGGAACGTTTTGCCTCTTCGGAGCGAAGCAACTCGGCGCGGGTATTCTCCGCCTCGGCAAGGGCGTAGAGGTTGTTGTCCCGGTCAGAGCTAACGGCATAATAAGCCGAGTCCCGCAGGAGCCAGGCCTTTCGTAGCTGGCTATAGGCTTCGGCATTGTGTCCGCTGCCTGCCTGCAGACGGCTGTTACCCTCCAGCAGGAATACGGGGTCCGAAACGGCAAAACGGTCATTGGGGCCATGGGTACTCAGGAGGTTCAGGTAGTACCGGGCGCTGTCTGGTTTGTTCAGATCGAAATAAAAGTCCACAGCCTCCATATAAAGGCTTCCGCTATAATCGGACACCAGGTTGGCAGGGAATTCTTTGCTCCGGACGGCTTCGATGGCAGCCTGCAGGAAACGGGCTGCATCCTGCGGATGATGGATGCAGCTCTGTCTTTCGAAGGCCATATTATCCGCCAGATAGTCGAACTGCCGCTGCAGCGCCTTGTAGTTGGAGGGATGCTGGCCAATTTTTTCCAGGATATCCGTCGTCAGACCAAACGACCCTTCCATAAGAGCGGAGTCACCCATTTTACAATAGGTGTAAACGGCCGTCTGCAGGATGCTAAGCGCCAGCCAGACCTGCTCGGGACTGGCTTCACCGCGTGCTATGGCCTGTGGTATGCCGGCCAGCGTCTTACGCAGCTGAAGATATTTTTCGAGCACCCTTGGATAATTCCTGCTGTTGTAATACACGGTAAGCGCAAAAAGGTCCGCGTGCGATAAAGCCGTAAATTCGAACAGACCGGCATTGATCTTCGCCTGGTTGTTCTTTTCCGAATAGTAGACCGCACTGCCGAATTTGTTTGCATTGTATGCCGCAAGAGCCATATAGGTGTAATAACTAGCGCGGCGCCCGGCCTGGTGCGGGTCGGAAAAGGCGATGTCGCGATAAGTGGAGAGCCATTCCGGCAGGCTGTCTTCCTGCTCGAGCAAGGGGGCCACGGAATCTACCGACCTCAGGTAGTCCGTATCTTTAAGCAGATGTTCCTGCCTGGCCTGCTGTAGGAATGCCAGGCGGGCTTTCAGGGAGTCGGTGGCCTGGGCAAGGCCTGTAGTCCAGGCGAAGACACCAAGGACAATAAAGCAGTTGGTTAACCGGTACGATAGCCGCATAGCGAAATTTAGGTAAAAAAGGGTTATAGGCAGCTGGCGCTCAAATATAAATAAAAATCCATACAATAGTACTTGTTCTACTTTCCCTGCGGGAAATTCAGTAGTTTTTTGTCCTTCCTGCCAGCTGACCTAACTTTCCGCCGCTACTAATCCCTTAACGATTGAAAGATTTTATTGAGTCCTATCATCAGCAGGTCTTAGCTGCCGTTGCCAGGTTGGCCCGCCTTACCGACGAGAACGCCCTCGAATCCCTTACCCGGGAGATCCTGGCCGATCTATGGGAAAGGAAAGAAGCATTGGAAGCGGAAAGCCGAAAAGGCATTTTTGTCTACAAGGTGGTGCTGGTACATGTATTCTCTTATCTTCAGGAGAAAGGCGAACAGGAAAAGATCGATTCGTTACAGCAGATACTGCTGATCAGTCCACAAAACTTAAAACCCCTGCAAGGTACAAGCCTGCAGGGGGATGTCGGTATCTAGAGTGCGTGTTGCTATTTGACAGCAATGGTCTTCTTAAAAAACTTCTTCACGATAAAGCTGGTAGCGAATCCGGCGACCATTTTCAGCAGGCTCGTCTTCATATCGCCCCCACCGCTAAACAAATTGCCCAAAAGGTTTTTGGCAATATTCATCGGCTTTAACCGGTCCGCCAGGTGCGTTACCCTGCTGCGCATGTGCTGCTCGTTCACATAATTCTGGTGTTCGAGATCACGTATGGCCTCCCGCAGCTGTTCGATAGTAGCGATCTTGCCCATGCTGGTTATTTTAGTATTTTTCTAATTAGCATATTGCTAAACGGATCTTTCACCCATTTGCCGCGCCGGGCATAGATCACGAGGGCCACGATGCTATAGAAGCCCCCTATGATGAAGAACCCGTAATAGCTCTTCCCAATCCAATCGCCAATTAATAGAGCGAATCCGATGCTGAAGATTATGATCACAAAAGAAGCGAAGACGATCATAGCCAGGCCGGATACCAGCTCACCCGAGACATCGGCCAGGCTTTCAATGCTCTTGTATTTCCACAGAGTGGTGCGCGTCTCGATGAAATCGCCGGCGTCGGAAAGTAAGATATCAATATCCGATTGTTGTTCTTGCATGATTATGACATGGAGTTCTTTGTCTTATTGAAGCTGCCCTTCACATTCTCAACTACATCGTTGAATTTTTCCTTTACGGTTTCGCCGAAATCGGTGATGCTGTCACCCAGGTCGGAACCTTTCTCAACGATCTTACGACGGGTTTCCGAACCTTTGTCCGGCGCCAGGAGAATGCCTAATGCCCCGCCTATCGCTGCGCCAGCGATGAAGCCTAACAGAATTTTCGATGTGTTACTCATAATCTTTAGGTTTTTAGTTTGTAAATCTATCTTCTACAATGGAAATTCCTTGCCAATATTCCGAAAGGGGGAAATGAGCCTATAAAAGACAAGACCTGAGCAAAAAATTCTACATTCTGAGCAAGTATCAGGCGATTTTGCGGCTAGGCGAATATGGTATCATTCTGGTTATATTCCGCTATGGCTTGAATTCTCCATCAACCACAACCCCCTGATGACTTATGCAAAACGGGACTATCCTGCAGTACTTTCATTGGTATTATCCCAGCGATGGCAGCCTCTGGAAAAAGGTTGCCGAAGAAGCGCCGAAACTGGCCGAGATGGGCATCACCGCTATCTGGCTGCCCCCAGCATGCAAAGGCACCAACGGCGGCTTCTCCGTTGGATATGATATTTACGATCTCTATGACCTGGGAGAATTCGACCAAAAGAATTCCATCCCCACCAAATACGGCACAAAACAGGATTACCTGAATGCCATCAAGGCCATTCATGATGCAGGCATGCAAGTGTATGTGGATATCGTCCTGAATCATAAGGCCGGCGGCGACGAGGTCGAGCTCATAAAAGTGAGGAAATGTGACCCGGAAGACCGCAACAAGTTCATCAGCGAGCCATTCGATATAGAGGCGTACACCAAATTCTCCTTTCCCGGCCGAAAGGGTAAATATTCCCCTTTTATCTGGGATTTCCGCTGTTTCACGGGCGTGGACTATGACAACAAGACCAAGGAAACGGCTATCTACAGCATCCTCAATGAATATGGCGAAGGGTGGGAGGAGGTCGTGGACGACGAAAAAGGCAATTATGACTACCTGATGTATGATGACATAGAATTCAGGAATCCTGCCGTAAGGGAGGAGCTCAAAAAGTGGGGAGAATGGTATTGCCAAACGACGGGGTTCGACGGGGTGCGGCTGGATGCGGTCAAGCACATTTCGCCGGCATTCGAGAACGAATGGCTGGATCATATGCGCAAGGCCACGGGCAAGGAGTTCTTCGCCGTAGGTGAATACTGGGCGCCGGGCAACCTGCCCTTGCTATTGAAATATATCGATGCCACGCAAGGGAGGATGTCGCTTTTCGATGCTTCCCTGCACCATAACCTGGATAACGCCTCCAAGATGGGGAAGGATTTCGACCTCACCACCATCTTCAACGATACGCTGGTGGCGGCGAGGCCCGATCTTGCCGTCACCGTAGTCGGGAATCATGATACGCAGCCCTTGCAGTCGCTGGAGGCACCCGTGGACCCCTGGTTCAAGCCCCTGGCCTATGCGTTGCTGCTATTGAGAGAGACAGGATACCCCTGTGTTTTTTACCCCGACATATATGGAGCCAAATACAAGGACAAGGGGCACGATGGAAATGACTACGAGATTTATATGCCAGGCGTGGAGAATATCGAAAAGCTGCTGCAAGCCCGGAAGCGTTTTGCTTATGGGGTCCAGCGGGATCATCTGGATCATGCCAACTGCATCGGCTGGACGCGTGAAGGAGATGCAGAGCATCCCGGATCGGGCTGCGCCGTAGTGCTAAGCAATGGCGACGAGGGTTTCAAGACCATGGAAGTGGGGAAGGCCCATGCGGGCAAGACGTTCATAGACTTCCTTGGAAAGCATCCGGGTACCGTACAATTAGATGAAGACGGCAAGGGCGAGTTCCATGCCAGCGGCAGTTCGGTATCGGTGTGGGTGGAAGAGGGAGTGTAAATGTAGGCGGAGGAGGAAGGACAATATGAAAACAACGATCAAACAATTTGCGGCTGACATGCGGATACGCGTGGGGTATGGCACGGCCTTCTCCCTGCTGCTGATGTCATATCTGCTGACGCTTTATGCAAACTCGGAATTGCTTAAAGCGGCCCGGCTGGTAGGTTATTCCAACCGGGTGATCACACAATCGGAAATGACCGCCATGACCGTCCGCTATCACCTGCTGAATAACCTTATCTTCATTTCCATCGGCATGGCCGTCCTTATGGCGGTATTCGCTTATTTTACTTACAGTAGGGAGAACAAGGCCAGACGGATCGCCGACCGGCGCATAGCCGTATACCAGCAACAGCTGCAGGAGAGAATAGAGGACCTGGATACAGCCAATAAGCAGCTAGTCCAGATGCGAAGCGTAGAGAAATTTGCCGTCACGGGCCGTATCGCCAGAACCATAGCGCATGAGGTCCGCAATCCCCTGACCAATATCAATTTGGCGATGGAGCAGCTGCAGGCAGAGCTCAACGGCAGTGCCACCGGCAGCATACATGTGCTGCTGGGAATGATCGGCCGCAATAGCGACCGGATCAACCTCCTGATCACAGACTTGCTGAATTCCACGAAATTCACCGACCTGCGCTATCAGCGGATCACGCTCAACCAGCTGCTCGATGACACCCTGGAGCTGGTCAAAGACCGTTTAAAGCTCAACAATATCCAGGTGATAAAGGCCTATACAGAAGACAAATGCGATATTTCTGTAGATGTAAAGCGGATGAAGATCGCCTTGCTCAATATCATCGTGAATGCATTGGAAGCTATGAATCCCGACAAGGGCATTCTGCAGTTGAAGACAACCACGAACGATCATAAGTGTCTTGTAACGATAGCGGATAATGGCCCCGGTATAGACGAAGATTCACTCTCCAAAGTCTTCGAACCTTATTTCACCAGCAAGTCCACTGGAACGGGCCTGGGGCTTACGAATACACAAAATATCGTCCTGAACCATAATGGCGTCATCGGCCTGGAAAGCAAGAAGGGGGCCGGCACGACCTTCTCCATTCAGCTGGAACTTTGCTAAAAATTAAGACCTGCCAGTGGCGGGTTTTTGGCGGGCTACATGCTGTAGGCGAACTTCTCCGCGGGGTCGGAGCTGTATAGCTTATCGATAGCGTCGTTGATGAGCTTACGGTTCAGCGGCTTTGCCACGAAGAGATCGACGCCGCCATCATACGCCTGCTTTCTTTCCACGGCGCCGTCATGGGCAGTGATCATAATTACTTTAACCGCAGGATAATTCTTCTTTATAAAGGGAATGAAATCCAGCCCGAAGCCATCCGGCAGGTGATTATCAAGAAATAAGATAGATGGTGTGTCTGTCTGAAGCGCAATAACCGCATCGGAGAGCGTATTCACAAAGCCGGTAAGAAAATTTCGCTGTTTCAACATGCCGCTGAGCAAATAACAAATATCCAATTCATCGTCTACGATCAAGACTTTACAAGTGTCTGTCATAATAATTGTTTCCACTTAAACCTTCAAATTTTAGAACCCCACAATTTTACATAACTAAATATTTACAATTTTATTGCCATGAAATTTTGATGCCAGGCCAGCACCGAAATTGCCTGTGCCCGTTATTAATACCTATTTCTAAGGGCATTTTCGTACCTTTTGGGAATGGCGGTTCCCCAAAATGGGGAATTTAATACCCAGAGTCCTCTAAGAAGCCTGTTTGACAGCGTAATGGAATTTGGCAAGGGTTTAGAAATACATAGCCTGGATAATTACTTGATTGATCCCTTGTTATCCTTTTCCAGTAATTTTAAATTGAAAATCTCAATTATGAAGCGAATTCTGATCATTGACGACGATATGGATATGTGCAATTTGTTGGGCCGTTTCCTGCAGAAGAAAGGATATGAAACGGAGGCGAGCCATAGCGGCGGTAAGGGTATCGCGAAATTCAAAGAATCCAAGTTCGACGTGGTGCTCTGTGATTTCCGGTTGGGGGATAAGGAAGGAAGAGAGGTGCTGAAGGAGATCAAACAGGCAGATCCTTATGCGATCGTCATCATCATAACCGGTTATTCCGATATCAAGACTGCCGTCGACGTGATCAAGGCAGGCGCGTTCGACTATATTACCAAGCCCCTGATCCCGGAAGAGGTGCTGAATGTCATCGGTCGGGCCTTGCAGCAATCCGAAGGAGGCGAGTCGCCGAAGCTTTCCACCTCACAAGTGCCTAAAAAGCTAGGCAGGAGCACCAGCGAGGAAGAGTTCCTGGTGGGTCATGCGCCTGCTACCAAGGAGCTCTACCGACAGATAGAACTGGTTGCGCCGACGAGCTATAGCATTATCCTTTACGGAGAAAGCGGGACGGGTAAAGAGGTCATCGCGCGTACGGTACACCTAAACAGCGCCCGGAAGGACAAGCCCTTCATCGCCATGGATTGCGGCACGCTTTCCAAAGAGCTAGCCGGAAGCGAGCTGTTCGGCCACGTAAAAGGGGCTTTTACCGGTGCCCTCGCCGACAAAGAGGGGCATTTCGAACTGGCCAACGGTGGGACGCTTTTCCTGGACGAAGTAGCCAACCTCTCCTACGAGATACAAGCCGCGCTGCTACGGGTGATACAGGAACGGAAGTTCAAGCGCGTAGGCGGTGTCAAGGAGATGGAGACGGATGTGCGGATCATCGTAGCTTCCAATGAGAACCTGCAGGAAGCCTACCGCAAGGGGCGATTCAGGGAAGATCTGTTCCATCGCTTCAATGAATTTTCCGTCGTATTGCCGGCCCTGCGTCATCGCAAGGACGATATCCCGCTGTTTGCCGATTTCTTTCTCGCCAAGGCCAATAAGGAGCTAAACAAAGAAGTAGAAGGTTTCGAGCCGGAAGTGATGCAGATCTTTATGAACTATCCATGGCCTGGCAACCTGCGGGAATTCAGGAATGTTATCCGTAGAGCGGCCTTATTGACCTCTTCGGGCCGGGTGAATCCCCGGGTTTTGCCTGCGGAGATCGTAGACACCAATGGCTATGCGCAGAATTTTACGCCGCAGCAGGAGGCCCCTGTCATCACGATCGCGCACCATCCCATTGTCCATAAAGAGACCGATCTCAAGAATGCGGCTGCGCAGGCCGAGTATGATACGATAATGAACGTCCTCAAACAAGTGAATTACAATAAATCACGGGCGGCGGAGATCCTGAAGATCGACCGCAAGACCCTCTACAACAAGATCAAGAGCTATCAGCCTTAATAGATCACGATAGCCCCTCGTTGTGTGGTGTGGGCGCTAAAATAGCCCAGCGCCCCGTTGCTGATATTGGTAACAGGGTTGGCCGGGGTTACGGCCTGGAAGTTATTGTTCCCGGAGACATTCATTAGTGTATAGAAATAGTTGTAGATATTCTGATCTATACAGTTCATGGTCAGGATCAGGCTGTCTCCTCTTTGGAGATAAGCGCTGTCATTGTACAAGGGCTCCTGGATGTACTTGCCGTCGGACAGCCGGTCTTCAAACACAAAAATATCGGGTAACAGCCGGCCGTTATAAACTTCCGTGAACTGGTAATAGTTAACCACTCCCACGGGATCCTGGAAGTTTACGACCGCATTGATCTCATCCTTGTTGTTAAAACCGACGTTTTCCGCAAAAGTTATGGAGTCCAGGGGTACGCGTACCGGCATCGTAGAGGTGGCGGTATATTGCTGGCCTCCGATAGTGACCTGAAGCCGATACGTGTGCAGCGGGACGCCGCCAATTTGGCTGGTAATATAAACGCCGGAATCCGCTTCCTTTAGCTGATCGGTGACACCGTTCGTAGTGTCGGTTATAATCACCGTTGCACCTGTCACCGGCGGAAAGCTATTGCTCGCCGAGAAATCCACGGTCCTGGTGATCGTCACCTTAAAAGGTCCCGGGGCGTCCGTCACTTCTCCCTGGATAACGATCTGCGGGGCTGCATTCCTGAGATCTACGTTCACGACCTTCTTGCAGGCCGATGCCAGCAAGGTGGTCAGCAAAAGCAGGTATTTATAGCGGTTACTTTTTTTCATCGATCAGAATTTAAAATTATACGTAACCGAAGGCACAAAGCGGAACAGGGCATATTGCAGCGCCTGTGTCCTGGTCGTATCGTTAGGGTCATTCTGGAAGACGATGCTGTATGCGTTTTCCCGGCCATAGAGATTATACACGGAGAAGGTCCAGCTGCTCTCGAATTTTTTTGTTTTCTTTCCCTGCATGGTAGCCGCTACATCCATCCGGTGGTAGGCCGGCATGCGGTAGCCGTTCCGTTCGGTATAATAGAAAGCCGTCTGGCCGGCCACCGCATATTTTCCGCTGGGGAAGGTGACCGCATTACCGGTATAATAGACCCAGGTGGCCGAGAGATTCCATTTGCGGCTCGCCTGATAGATTCCGACCAGCGAGATATCATGGGTCCGGTCCTGCTTGGCCGGATACCAGCTGTTCTGGTTGATGCCGTCGATCTTAAGCTCTGTACGCGACAGGGTATAGCTCACCCAGCCAGTGAATTTCCCCACCTTTTTCTTCAGGAATAGCTCGAGGCCATAGGCCCTTCCCTTCCCGAACAGAAGCTGGGATTCTACATTCTCATTGGCGACGAGCTGGGCGCCATTCTTATAATCTATTTGGTTCTGCATGGATTTGTAATAGGCTTCCACGGAGAACTCGTAGCGGTTATCTTTGAAATTCCTGAAATAGCCGATGGACTCCTGGTCGGCGATCTCCGGCTTCACATTGTTGCTGCTGGGTATCCACAGGTCCGTGGGGTTGGATGAGGTGGAGTTGGACAGCAGGTGAAGGACCTGCGTATTGCGGTTGTAGGAGACCTTGACAGAGCTGGCTTCGTCGACCTGGAAGCTCGCCGATACCCTGGGTTCCAGATTGGTATAGGTCTTTACAATTTTCCCGGAACTGTAATGTGCGGTATCTATGGTGTTGCCGGAAGAATCATACGTATAGAAGTCCCCGGGACCGAGCACGATGAAACTGGTAGCCCGCAGTCCGTAATTGAAATGGAGCTTGTCCGTCGGCGAGTATTCATGGGACACATAGACGGCGTTCTCGAGGCTATATTTATTTTGCAGGGAAAGGCTGTTGAAGCTGGAGCTTTGCGTGGCGGAGATGATACCGGGAGAGATGGTATGATGGATCACGCTGAAGCCGAAGTTGATCTTGTTGTCTGCATCGATGTAATATTGCAGGTCTTCCTTGAGGTCCGCATCGCGGATATTTGATGTAAAGCCGATGTCGTTGTTCGCCGAGTTGATCTTGATCTTATAGCTGTACTTGCTGTAGATCAGCGAGGTATTGCTGAAGAGGCGGTTCGAGAGAACGTGATTCCAGCGGACCGTGCCGGTGGCATTGCCGTAGTCTATGCCGAATGTGTTGCCGAAGGCCAGGTTATCGCGGCCGAAGTACCCGGAGAGGTAGACATGGTTCTTCTCGTCGAATTTGTAATTGGCTTTTACATTGAGGTCGTAGAAATAGAGGCTGTTATCGTTGACGGAAGAGTCGGGGGACAGCTTCAGGAAGAGGTCGGCATAGGTCCGCCGGCCGCTGATGGAAAAAGATCCTCGGTCCTTTACGATAGGTCCTTCCGCATTGAGCCGGGTGGAGATAAGGCCGATACCGCCGCCGAAGTGATAGTCCTTGTCGTTGCCGTCATTCATCTTGATATCGATGACGCTGCTGAGGCGGCCCCCATATTCTGCCGGCATCCCACCTTTGTATACCGTGATATCCTTGATAGCGTCGGAATTGAAGGTAGAAAAGAAGCCGAGCAGGTGCGAT
>JAMFRX010000433.1 GCA_026224995.1 Puia dinghuensis | reverse complement strand
TTCCATTATTAGGGCCGGCGGACTCTGTACATCCTATTTGGGCCGCCGGCCTCTTTAAATCTTTTTATATGTCCATTCAAACATGTATCCACCTTCAGGCCAGGCCTGACCTCAGCTTCTTTCGCTTCAATACGGGCATCGGGGGGTCCGTGCTCATCGAGCTGCGCTTCGTCATCCTGCGGCCAGGCGTCTATGATCTGCTCATCGAAGAGCGGCAGGCCTTCCCTGTTTTCTATCCCTTTTTGGTCACTACTGCCGACGTAGAGGAATTGTTGATGGCCGTCATCCAGGTCATAGAGCTCTATACAGGCAAGTATCAGGACAGGACTATCAGGTTAAAGGGGGCCAATAAGGTGCAAAGCCTGCTCTTCCGCATCATCATGCGTTCGCAGCTCGAGACGTTGTGCCCGCTGTTCACTATCGACGAAGAGGGAAAAAATAAGTTCTTCCCCTTCCAGCGGCCAAAGGGCAACAACATTTATCTGCTGAAAAAGAGGCCGGATGCGGCGTTGAAGACCTACCCCATCCAGCTGACGCTTGACACCCATAGCCGGCTGTTTGGCAATCCCATTCACGTGCGATTGTACGAGGAACCGCCAGCTACCAGGGCCTAGCCTAAGCCAGCACGGTGATCAGCCCCTTGATGACAGCACCCAGCTTCACCCCGTCCAGCACCCTGGATTCGGAGCTGCCGTGCTGCAGGACTGAACGTTCATGGGAAGACACACACATCTCGCAGCCGTTGATGGAGGAAATAACGAGGCTCACCAGCTCGAAGAATTCCTTGCCGAGGACGGGATTAGCCATGATGCTCATCTTTATCCCGGCAGGCTGGTTGTCATAGAAGTCTTTCTTTATGAAATGCCGGAAACGATAGAACACGTTATTCGTGTTCATCAGGCTGGTGCAGGCAACGATCTCCGCGATCTCGGCATCGGAAGCTCCGGCTTCACGAGCCAGCGCGCCGAAAGATTCCTGCAGAAGCACGAACTTCTCGTTGACGGCTACGGCCAGCGCCAGCAAGAGGGCTTCCTTCCGGCTAAGGTTCTGGCTATTGTTAAGGACGTTCCCGACATTGATCTTCAGGTCCTTGATGAACCGGGAGTCCGCCGCGATCAGGGCCAGCACATTGGCGGAAGGTTCGTAGGTAGAAAGATTCAGCTCGCCAAGCAGGTTCTGAAAAGTTTCGTTTTGTATAGTTGTAAGTGTTTCCATGATGTGAGGTTTTAAAGAAGGCCGCCCCTTTCCAGGGGCGGCTATTTTTTAGTTCAGGCTCAGCTGTTCCGTCAGCGTCTCTTCTCCTTTCTTCCAGTTGCAGGGACAGAGCTCGTCGGTCTGCAAAGCATCCAGCACACGCAATACTTCCTGTACGCTGCGACCGACATTAAGATCATAAACACTAACCCAGCGAACGATCCCCTGCGGGTCTATGATAAAGGTGGCGCGGTAGGCGATCTTTTCCTCGCTGTCCAGGATGCCCAGCTCTTCCGCCAGGGACTTGGAAGTATCCGCCAGCATGGGGAACTTCAGATCCCGCAGGTCACTGTGGTCCCTTCTCCAGGCGGCATGCACGAATTCGGAATCCGTAGAAGCGCCGATGAGAACCGTATCCCGATCCGAGAAATCATTGTTCTTCTTATTGAACTCGGCAATCTCCGTGGGGCATACGAAGGTAAAATCCTTGGGCCACCAGAACATCACCGTCCACTTGCCTTCCGCGCTCCCATACTCCTGGGTAAGCTCCGTAAACTCTTTTCCTTTCTCGATAGACACCACCGCTTTTTTCTTGAATGCAGGGAATTTTTCGCCAATTGACAGAACTCTGTTAGCCATATTATACTTGTTTTTTTAAATGCAGGGGAATTCAGGAAAATTCAAGAAAATCAAATAATTCGTAAGGCGGGCAATCTTGGCAGGACGCTGTATTGTAACAGCAGTTAAAAGTGCTGCGAAGGTAAGGCAGCGAGCACATAGAAGTTCATTGCAATTCTCTATAATCACATAGATTTTATCTATATCGTCAAAGCTCCAGCTGGTCGGCATTCAGCAACGCCGTAGCGGTTCCGCCCAGCGGCTTTTCCTCGCCCAGGGTTAGCCGCACCAGAACGGTGATCAGCACGCCGAAGCCCGCCATCATCCCGAAGGCGCCCCGCATCCCGGCCAGCTGCGCGACGGAGCCCACCAGCGGCGGTACGATCAGGAAGCCCAGGTAGCCAACCGTAGACACGCTGGCGATCGCCGATCCGCTGCTCATGCCGGCCGAGCGGCCCGCCATGCTGAAGACCATGGGGATCACGCAGGAGACCCCGAAGCCCGTGAGGATGAAGCCCAGCCCGGCGGTCAGCGGGAAAGGCAGCAGAGTGGCCAGGAGCAGGCCCGCGCCGATGAGGCATCCGCTATAGGTGAGCATGGTCTTGATCCCAAAACGGTTCGCCAGCCGGTCGCCCGTGAGCCTTCCCAGCGTCATCGCCGTCATATAGACGACGAACCCCAGGGTCGCGACCTTCCCGCTGGCATGCACCGCTTCGCGGAAGAAGATGCCACTCCAGTCGAACATCGTTCCTTCGCAAGCCATGGAGGCGAAGGAGATCAGTCCATATTTTGCCAGCGTCTTATCCGGCAGGGCAAACCAGGGCCGCCGTTCGCGGGGTGCAGGCTGCTGCGGCAGGGTGCCGGGATAAGCATAGAGACATAGCCCCGTCAATGCCAGGCCAACGATCAGGAAATGCCAGGCCGGAGACAAGGAGAGAGAGACCATAAGAGAACCTAATGCAGCGCCCCCGAAGCCCGCCAGGCTCCATACCGCATGGAACCGGGCGATGATGCTCCGGTCATACAAGGCCTGTACGCCGATGGACTGCGCGTTGGCAGAGATATTCATCAGGTTGCGGGAAGAGCCGAAGCAGACCAGCGCGATGGCCAGCTGCCAGGTCTGGGTGGCGAAGCCGATGCCGCAGAGCATGAGGTTGAAGAATACGGCGCCGATCATCATGATCTGCCGGCTGTCCCGGCGACTGAGCAGGACACCCGTAAGAGGTAAGGTGACCATCAGGCCGATGGGAAGCGCGAAGAGGACGACGCCCAGCTGGGCTTCGTTCAAATGCAGCTGTTGTTGGATGGTGGGGATTCGACTGGCCCAGGTACTAAAGCCGAAGCCAGAGACAAAAAAGAAGATGGTCACCATCAGTCGGGTTCTTCTCATCCCGCAAAAATAGGGTAAGGGCACCGCAAAGCGATGCCCTTGAAGAAATTATTGGTGATCCCTAATTAAAATCATTCTTGAGCCGGATATATTTATTCAGGTCTTTACTATCGAATCCCCGCTCCTTCATCTTAGTGACATATTCAGGATTGACGCCGGTGGCCTTTAACGAGGTCAGCAGGTTTACCGGGATATGATCGAAGCCGATAGCTTTGAAGCCCTTCACAAATTCGGGGGTGATACCCATCGCCTTCAGCGAGCCCAGGTTGTTAGCGCTTAGATCGCTATATCCGAGGTCGGTAAATCCCTTGACGAACTCGGGGGTGACGCCCATTGCCTTTAGATTGCTCAGTTGGCGCGACTCCAGGTCCTTATAGCCGATGTCCTGGAAGCCTTTTATATATTCCGGCGTGATGTGCATAGCCGAAAAATTACTGAGCTGCCGAACGTCCAGGTCTTTGTAGCCGATATCCCGGAAGCCTTTGATGTATTCCGGCGAGATCTTCATGGCCGACAGGTTGGTGAGATCGCGGACGGAGATATCCTTATAGCCCAGGTCCCGAAGCTGTTTGATGTATTCGGGTGTCACATGCATGGAATACAGGGAGGTGATCTCACGGGTGGTCAGGTTGTCGTAGCCCGCCTTCTTTAATCCATCCATATAAGCGCTATCGATGTGCATGGCCTTGTAGGTGACCAGCTCCCGAACAGGGATGGCCTCATTGTCCCGGCCGCGGCCGATGGACCGGATATAGGCCTTATCGATATGTTGCGCCCGCAGTCCCTGCAGCTCGCGCATATTCAGGTGGTCATAGCCCGCAGCTTTGAGGTCCTCGACATAGGCCCGGTCGATCTTCAGCGCCTTCAGCGAGATCAGGTTGCGGGGCTCTTGCGCATCGGTGATGTCTGACCCACGCCAGTACTGGATGAATTCCTGGTCGATATGCATAGCCGCGAAGCTAATGAGATCGCGCTGGCTGATGTGCGGAAAGCCGTTATGCGTGACCATGGTCACATAGTCTTTCTTTATATTCAGCGAGAAGAAGCCAAACTGGCGCCGGTCTTCCAAATCCTCTACCCCCATTTGCCGCAGCGCTGAATAGTAGGCGGCATCCGGCGTGAAATGAAAATGCCCGAACCCTTCCTGGCCGTCGAACTGGCCCTTGAAGGTCATTCCCCGCCTCGCGGACGAGCTTGAACTCTACGTTGCCCTGGCCCGGGAAAGGGGTGATCTCGTTTTTATCTACTCGCAGGGTATTGCTCCAGGAGCGCTCATCGGTCTCTACTTTCAGCTCGAAGCTGAGCCTGTCGTCGGAGGTCGTGGCGAACCAGGATCCGTCTTGCAGGTCGGTATCGCTGATGTGCAGGTTCGCGACGTTGACATTGACGTCGAGCGCGCCCAGTGAAGTCACTACATTCACCGTCTGGGGCGCCAGGCTCACCGCCTGCGTATAGGCCAGATTCTGTTGCATTTTGTTCTGGACATCTATTTGCATCGCGTTGACCCTTGCGTGGCTCTGCAGGCTAACCGTCAAAGGCGCCATGGCAGAGACGGCAATGCTGTAGGTTTGATTCGCCCTATCTGCCTGTACCGCTGCATCCGCGTTTGCCTTCACCGCATCAAGGGAATAGGTGTAGGCGTCCGCGCTATAGCTGCTGCTGGAGCTGGAGCTCTGACCGTCGCCTGTGCTATAGCCGTCGATAGTGGAATAGGTCGTGGTCTCGTCCCCATCAGCGATGGTGTCTCTCCTGGCCTTGGCCGGGCGCTTTGTCGTATCGGCGATAGTGGCCCAGAGCGCGGACAGCTTCAGGGGATTCACGGGCTTGGCCGATCCGTTGCCGGGCTCGGGGCCGTTCTTTTTGGCGTTCCCTGCGCCGAAGGCGACAGGCTTGTTAAGGGTGCATACCAGCCCCGTGAGAATAGGGATCAGGAAAAAATACTTCCAGACCGTATGGAGGGAGGAACGTTTACTATTCATCATAACGATACGTCTTTTAAGGAGTGATTGATTGTAATTGTTGGTGAGGCTGAACGGCAGGTGTGGAGCGGACACCCGGAGGAGGCTCAGCTGATAGGCCGAACGTTCCACTTCCCGGTGGAGGAGGACATTGGCATCGGTGAGAAACTCCAGGTTGTTCTCTACTTCCCGCCGGTACAGCCAGGCGAAAGGATTGAACCATTGGATCACGAGGGCGATCTCCGCCAGCAGGATATCCAGCGTATGGCGGCCGCTCACGTGGATCTTTTCATGGATAAGGATCTGGTTGTAGGTCTCCCAGTCATAGTTTTCCGGGTTGATGAATATGGTGTTACCAAAGGAGCAGGGCGCGCGGTTGCCGCTGATCTCCACGATCCGGAAATTCCCATCCCTGATCACCGGTCGGGCATAGGACTGATAGAGCAGCATAGCCAGCTGCAGGAGGAAGTTGGCGCCAAAGAGCACCACGCCGAACAGATAGCAATAGAAGAGCCATTGTACCACCAGCAGCAGCATCGCACCCGAAAAGAGCGTCACAGGCGTCCCTGCGTCCTTTCCCACCGGCGTCCCGGTGGTGGTCTTTGCTGCCCCTGTTGTCGGCTTCCCTTGCTGTCCGCCTGCCATAGCATTGCTTTCCGGAACGCTCGTGCTAACGCCGCTGACCATCTGTAAAGGCAGCAGCAGCGTTTCGCTTGCCCGCACCGGCGGAGTCGCCCCGCCGGCTGCAGGACCATTGACCTTTACAGCGGTCTTGTGTCCGGCTTTCGACCGCCTTTCCTCTTTTACAGTCTCCGCCGGGGAGACAGTCCTTTTATGGCTATCCCCATCCGTCGCAGCCAGCCCCGGCCGGGCCGCCACAACCTGCTGCGGGGATCTGTCCTCCTGGCTATCCCGGCTGACCTGCTCAGAAGAAAAGGCCTTTTCGACCCACTGGCCCTGCCAGCTCCACTCACGCGGAACAGGCAGCAACGGCAGGCCGAAAGAAACGGCCAGGCATCCCATGAGGGTCCAGCGGTTCAAGCGGTAAAAGGTCTCCTTCTGCAAAAGGAGCTTATAGAAAAGGAGGCAGATCGTAGTGATCAATGTCACATGCAGGATATAAGGTATCATTTCTTTTGGGATTGAATGAGCGCCAGGATTTCGTTCAGTTCTTCCTTAGATATCTTTTGTTCTTTGGCAAAATAGGCCAGCATACTGGGATA